>JAHDHB010000129.1:0-2181 GCA_020631545.1 Saprospiraceae bacterium
TAAACTTAAATTATAATTCATTTTTTTCTTAGCATCATCAATAGCTTTATCTTTATCCATTATAAGAGACATCTTTTCAATGAGTTTTTCAAATAAGTATTCATCAAAAAGGTCAAAAAAACTAATATACTCACTAAGTTCAAAATTAAACCCGATCTCTTTCCCTACTTTCTTTTGATACACTAAATCCTCAAAATAACCCAAATTCACAAATCGCCCATTCAATAACAAATTTTGATTCGGATTAGGGTTTTCCAGACTTTGCTTCATCATCAAAATACTCTGCAAAACCGAGCTTTTTCCACAGCTATTTGTACCGCAAAGAATCGTTATTGGCTTCACCGGCAAGCCATCTAACTTCTTGAATGCCTTAAAGTTTTCTAATGTTATTTTTTCCAGCATCGTATTCGATATTTTTTGCAAAGGTAATAAAAAAATAGGAGTGAGTGCATAATTAAGCACACTCACTCCTATCTTATTACAAGGAGTATTCCAATGAATTCAAGCACATTACACGCCAAAATCACACACACACTCCCACTCTATCTCACACCCAACTAAGGAAACAAGCGTCCATATCTTCTAGGGAATGGGTTCGTTTCTCGAACGTGATCCAAGTTACAAGCCCAACGAACCATACGCGCTAGTCCTAGACCGAAACCCGAGTGAGGGACAGAGCCAAAACGACGTAAATCCAAGTACCACTCGAATTCTTCCATCGGTAAGTCGTGTTCCTTGATTTTGCGTACTAGGATGTCTAAATCTGTTTCTCGCTCAGAACCGCCGACGATTTCGCCGAAGCCTTCTGGTGCTAGTAAATCGACACCTTTTACGTGATGCGGATCGCCTTCTACTTCTTTCATGTAGAACGCTTTGATTTTAGTCGGCCAGTTGTACACCATGACTGGAGCATCGAAAACGCGCGTCAATACCGTTTCGTCAGAGCCTCCAAAATCTTCGCCATCTTTAAAGTTTTTGGCGGATTCAATCCATTTTGGAATGTTCCGTACTTGCTCTTCCAAAACACCTATCTCCTTACGGAGTTCTAGTATTTTTGCTTCGTTGAATTTGCGCACACCTTTCTTCACGCCACCTTTAATGGTTTTTTCACGCTCTGCGATGTCTGCGCTCATTTCCTCAATTCCTTTCTTGGCCGCTGCCAAATCAGCTTCTTGTACCGAAATCGCATTTCTACCATTTACTTCTAGCTCTCCACGAAGGATTTTACAAGCGTCGCTATGCGTAACACGAGGGAATTTTTGGTTCACCATTTCCAATTTGGAAATGTCGCGTTCGAGTACGTCCAACTCTGTTTTGCAGTTCTTTATCACACGGTTGATCAAATGCTTGACAAAAGCTTCGATTAAGTCCATGTTCATATCATTATCGTAGAAAGCCATTTCTGGCTCAATCATCCAGAATTCAGCTAAGTGGCGAGGCGTATCCGATTTTTCGGCACGGAAAGTAGGGCCGAAGGTATAGATTTTCCCTTGTGCCATCGCCATCGCTTCACCATATAGTTGGCCAGATTGTGCTAGGTAAGCAGGTTTCCCGAAGTAGTCCGTTTCGAACAAATCCGTCGTTCCCTCACAAGCAGAACCCGTGAAAATAGGCGAATCCATTTGCATAAATCCATCCTTTTGAAAGAATTCATGAATTCCCATAATCAACTCATTCCGAACGCGCATAATCGCCCATTGCCGCTTAGAACGCAACCAAAGATGGCGACGATCTGCTAGGAAACGAACACCATGAGGCTTGTTCGAAATCGGATAATCAGTAGAAATATGATAGATTTTAAGGGAAGAGACTTGCAATTCATAGCCGCCCATCTGCTTTTCGTCCTTGACGATCATTCCCGTCATCGCTAGGGAACTTTCTTGCGTCAATTTCTTGGCTTCTTCAAACTGTTCTTCTCCTACGGCATCTAGTGAAACGACACATTGCGCAAAGCCAGAACCATCACGAAATACAATAAAGATATTGGTTTTACTTTCACGCTTGTTGGCCACCCATCCTTTTACGGTAACTTCTTGACCTTCGTATTGGGAGAACTCCCTTACATATTGATGCATTGTTGTTATTTTTGGAAATAAGCCTCGTCGAAAAAATAGCTTATTTGCTTAATAAATTAGGAGTTAGGAATTACGAATTAGGAGTATTCCGTCAGGTCGTCCAAAA
>JAHDHB010000129.1:2281-12835 GCA_020631545.1 Saprospiraceae bacterium
ATAAATTAGGAGTTAGGAATTACGAATTAGGAGTATTCCGTCAGGTCGTCCAAAATTGTTAGGAGGACAATTCCTAATTCCTAATTCTTAATTCGTCATTCCTAATTCAAATTCGAGTGCGAAAGTAAGGAATTTTCTTGGAAAATGGGGTAGATTTACTTACCAAGCTGTATTTCTATTAACTTCTTTTGTGGGGGAATGGTTCAATTTTGGAAGATAAGAACCTCTTTATTGCAGACCTGAGCTCGATCATTGTTTTCGGTAAATGAAGTAGTAAATTGACTTCACGAAAAAACAACAAATTATTTTTTATCACAAAACGCTCAGTCCTCCTATCTTAAACAATCAATTTCAAAACCTTACTAAAACACCTCATCAATTCCATCAAATAAAAATCAAACGAATAAAAATCTAACAAAACTTGTATTTTTTTTCAATATTTACTTGCAAATTTATGATATTTGGCGTAAAATTATGATATTTTCATACTCATTAATATTAAATAACTTAAACATGAACCTCACAAGTAAAGAAGATGCTATTGCATTAAAAGGTAATTGGTTAAATACCAAAGGAATCAACTTGAATGACTGTTTCCATTGTTTAACAATTAACCGAGCAGAGTTAGATAGCCTTACGGAAAATGAAACCAAGCCATTAGCCCTTCATTTTGGGCTTGAAAACGGCAATTATGTTGCCCTCTTACACCCTATAGAAAACAACCATACGTTTTTAACGGGTATAAAAGAGCCCTTGCCAATACTAAAGTTGAAGATGTCAAAAAATGAAACATCTAATGCTTTAACTACCGATCCTATTCGCAAAAAGTATGTGAATGCTAAGGAAAATCCAACTAATATGATAGGTTGGGATGCAGCGGCTGTTTGGGCATATAACTGGCGACAAAGAAAGAATGTATCCGGCTCTGACTTAAACGAATTTATTATTCCTAAGGTAGATCTAGACAATGCCCTACATCAATTTGATGGTGAACAGGGTGTAAAGGTATATTTTGGGCATAATGGTGAGCATTACAAAGCTGTGGTGGTAGGCATTGATAGTACGGGCAAAGACATGGTTCCTGAATCAATCAGTCCATTTGTTTGTTTCGACTGGATTCATCCTCCATATCAATAGTAGCTTATTGCGGCAAGCCGCAAAGCTGTTGGCTATTTGCTGTTGGCAGATGCTGCATATACTTGAAATAGTTTAGCAACGCTAAAGTTTTTTGCTAAAAGAACAATTTAGCAATTTTCATTTGTTTGTTTTTTTAGCAAAGTTTTAGAGCTATTTAAAACATAGACGCAAAGCCGCAGTTAAAAAGTTGACAGTCAGTTATGCGCGATAGCTATCAGAAGTTGCCATCACTACTAAAAAACTGGCGAAGCTTATTGCTAAAAGTCTTTATTTATCAAGCTATTAACTTTGTGTCAAAATAAAAAGTTTGCACAAAAAACAAACTATCGGCGTTGTGTATACAATAACTCTATTTCTGCAAAACTGCTACCAAAAGTAGAGGATTCGGGAGTAATGAGTAGAATCAGCGACAGCTATCAAGACTAGCGTCACAACGAGTTGATTTTCTATTACTTTTTACTCCCGCCTCCTTGCTCTAGTGATTCAACTCCTAAGTAGTTTGATGATATAGGCGCGGTGATTTTTTTATTAACCAAGACGCGAAGAGGGAAAGTAGCCGTAGTTACCTGACCGATGAGCAAGGCAGGATAACGGAAAAATAACAAGCATAGGCTGTCTAGGACTTATAAGTTGAACCACTAGTAGGCTATAAACTTTAACAAAAGCTCACATCTTAGGGGCTGTAAAATGTAAAATGCATATGATAATTCCATTGTTAATCCTGTCGTTTATAGCCGACTTTATTAATTTTATTACTCTAGTTCTATGTGGTAAGTACTTTAAACGACTAAGCACTCCTTCCTATAACATTATTCTGCATACTCTATTAATGTTTATTGCGAACATCAGCACGACACTACTTTCCTGGTCAAGACTCTTTAGCACCGCAGTTACCTTGCATATACTCACCATTTTAGGGTTCCTAATTATTGTCCGTTTCTATGCCCAAATAATTCCATTATCTCCAAAACAAGAAAAAATTCTCAAGATTCTCACTCTATTGATTCTACTTTTTTGCTTATCAGAATCCTTTGTTTTTTCGTCCATATTAGTCCCCAATATTTATTCAGTAACCCTAACCGCTTGCGTTAAGATTATACTTACCAGTATTTATTTATTTAAATTTGTATTCAATAGCCATATTCAAGAAGATGCTTACTCTAAATCAGATCATATACTTTGGGCTTGGTTTTCAGGTTGTATACTCTTGTATTCTGCTAGTACCCTATTCTTTTTCTTATTCGTGAAATGGATGACGGAACAAGGCATTGTCGTACCATTTTATTACGTAAATGCAGCTTTTTATATCATAACTTGTTCATTAATTTGTTTTGCAACCTTTAAACACGTCAGGAACAAAACAACTGTTTTGTCTTGATAGTACTAGGGCAATAGAGTTTGTCGATTACATTCTTCAAGCCATCACAAGTAAAACTTGTGTAAGTCGATGAATCCATTTGCATAGATCTCTCATCCTTGTTCATCCTAAAAAGCAACTATCAAATAAACATATTTTTGTGACAAAAAACAGGGAGTAAGAAAAATAATATTTCATACTCCCTGCATATTTTGATATAGAGCTAAGGTAGTCAAGCAATATGGGGTACAACTTGCCTAACAGTCACTATATTGTTTTAATACAAGCTAAAAAACATAGGTATATTACTATACAAACATCCAATTATTGGGTAACATAATAAGATTTAGCAGAAGATATACGGTCGTTCCAAGTTTTGAACCAAGTCATCTTATAGTCGGATAGCTTGGCAATGTTTCTAACATTGCTAGAAGATGCAAGAAAGGAAATCTCTTTCCCATCGTAGTCGTCATGTCTAAACAATTCAAGCTCCAAAAGATGGAAAAAACCATTTTCACCTACTTTTAAAGAAGAGATTCTATCTCCCCAATTCTGACTAGCAGTACTGCTGTAACAAGAGACATCTGAATCAACACCATTGTGCAAGTTTGCATCTTTTTTATAGGAACCACCAAAAGTACTAATGTGTCCAGAACTAAAACCTACTTTATCTCCACCATAATTGCTGTGCTCATACATAATACTACGACAATTAGAAGCATCCATTGGTGTTTTACTGCTTACACTTAAACCATATTTGATACAAGCAGCTTTAATCCTCGCCTGAGCTTCTTCATTTTCTTGAAAAGAGTCACCATATTGTTTGGCCACTTGTCTCAGTTCATTCCGAACTCTAAAATGCGCCGTCATATCAGGATATAGCCTAATTTGATCCTCAGTTATTTCTTCTTCAGAATCATAAACATAAACTAATCGATCATTTTTCTCCAAATTCACAAACATTGTAATATCTTCTCGCTCAAGAAGTTCTGCAAGATTTGCCTCATCTGTTCCTACAAACGTTTTTCCTTGATAGACATACTGTACATCGCTTTCGTTGGTGATGGTTGGTTCGACATCAAGAATTTCCGTTTGGGAACAGGAATAAAAACCTATGGTAAGCACTACCATAAGTAGGGTGATAATAACATTTTTCATTGAACTAAATTTTGTTTAAAAGCATGTTTAAAATTCAACCTTTAAAAAGATATATTCCTTGGCCAAACAAAGAACTATTTAGGTGAGTCAATACACTAGCTATACAAGGTACGACTACCGAAAAGTAAAAGTCTGGTTAAAAAATCGAATATAAACTAGCTTTAATTAAGGGTAAAATAAATCAAAAAATAATCTGAGCTCTATATCATTTTGTGGTTGAGTTTCTCAATTTAAGCGATTTTTAACTCAAAATCAAGTACCACAATCAATTTACCTGAATAATATTCAAATCGTGACACTCATTTTGTACAAAAAACAACATCTTCACTATCCAAAAAATAAACGCAAAGAAGCTATTTTTATTGCAATTCGAGTAAAAAATATTCTCTTAAGGTAAAATCGACTATGAAAAGAGTACTTACAGTTTTCCCCTCGGTTTAATACCCTTCTAAATCTAAACGCGTCTGCTTTTTGTAGATTTTAACACCATGTAGCTCAAAAAGATGGTCAAAAAAACTGAATTTGCAAGCTAACGACGTATATTTGCCCCAATTTTACGCAGGTATTTTCAATTCATCAATAAACCGCTAGAATGCCGAAAGATACGTCTATTCGTTCCGTCCTCATCATTGGCAGTGGCCCTATTATTATTGGTCAAGCTTGTGAGTTTGACTATTCTGGTTCACAAGCCTCTCGTTCTCTACGAGAAGAAGGAATCGAGGTTTCCCTTATCAATTCCAATCCCGCTACTATTATGACTGATCCCCTGACGGCGGATCATATTTACTTGAAACCCTTGACGGTGGAGAGTATTATCGAAATATTAGAAGAACGGGATATCGATGCTGTCTTGCCTACTATGGGCGGACAAACAGCGCTTAACCTTGCGATTGAAGCAGGAAAAAGAGGCGTTTGGGAAAAGTACAATGTCCGCCTCATCGGGGTAGATTTGGATGCCATCGAACTCACCGAAAACCGCGAGGAATTCCGTAAACTGATGGCTCGCCTTGGATTAGAGGTTGCTCCCTCCTTTATCGCCAACTCTTTCTTAGAAGGGAAAGAAGCTGCACAAAAGATTGGTTTCCCACTAGTTCTACGTCCTTCTTATACCCTAGGAGGCACTGGTGGTGGCTTTGTCCATGAAGAAAAAGATTTTGACGATGCCTTGCGCTATGCGCTTAATGCTTCGCCTACCCACGAAGTGCTTGTAGAGAAAGCGGTGCTTGGTTGGAAGGAGTTCGAGCTAGAATTGCTTCGCGATGATAATGATAATGTCGTTATCATTTGTACTGTGGAGAATCTTGACCCAATGGGAATTCATACTGGAGATAGTATTACCGTTGCGCCAGCGATGACGCTTTCGGATACGGCTTATCAGCAGATGCGGAATGATGCAATGATGATGATGCGCTCCTTGGGTAATTTTGCCGGTGGCTGCAACGTCCAATTCGCACAAAACCCTGAAAACGAAGCTTTAATTCCTATTGAAATTAATCCTAGAGTTTCTCGTTCTTCCGCCTTAGCGAGTAAGGCCACGGGGTATCCTATTGCCAAAATAGCTGCTAAACTAGCGATTGGATATTCCTTAGATGAGCTAAAAAACCAAATCACCAAGACGACTTCGGCTTATTTTGAGCCTACTTTGGATTATGTGATTGTGAAGATGCCGCGTTGGAATTTCGATAAATTCCATGGTTCTGATCACCGTTTAGGTTTGCAGATGAAATCGGTTGGCGAGGTGATGGCGATTGGGCGTAACTTCCTAGAAGCCATGCAAAAAGCTTGTCAATCTCAAGAGAATGGCAGAATGGGACTAGGCGCTGATAAGAAAGAATGGATTCGAACAGCGGACATTCTAAGAAGATTGGAAGAGGCCAGCGGAGATCGTATTTATCGCTTGAAAGATGCGCTACGCCTAGGGGTTCCTTCTAGAACGATTCAAAAATTGACACGCATCGATCCTTGGTTTATCACACAAATCAAGCGATTGGTCACGATGGAAGAACGCTTGATGCGTTTTAATGTCCCAGAAGATATTCCAGAAGATTTCCTGCGCCAACTCAAGGAAGTCGGCTATTCTGATGCTCAGATTGCTTGGGTGCTTCGAGTAGATGAAAGTAATGTCACTAGCTACCGCAAATCGTTAGGCATCCGCCGTACGTTTAAGCTGGTAGATACTTGTGCAGCAGAATTTGAGGCACAAACACCTTATTATTACTCTACTTTTGACAAGGAAAACGAGAGTATACCAACCGATAAGAAAAAAATAATCGTCTTAGGCTCTGGCCCTAATCGAATTGGGCAAGGGATTGAGTTTGATTACTGCTGCGTACATGGTTTGATGGCGATTAAAGAGGTAGGTTATGAATCCATCATGATCAACTGTAATCCTGAAACGGTTTCTACGGATTTTGATGTTGCTGATAAGCTTTACTTCGAGCCTGTTTTCTGGGAGCATATTGAGGAAATTTTGGAGTTGGAAAAACCAGAAGGGGTTGTCGTTCAGCTTGGTGGACAAACAGCCTTGAAGCTCGCGGAACAGTTTCATAAAAAAGGTATCAAGATCGTTGGAACCAGCTACAAATCCATGGATTTAGCGGAAGATCGCGGTGCTTTTTCTGATTTATTGAAAGAATTGGGCATTCCATATCCTGAATATGGCTCTGCCAATAATGCCGATGAGGCTTTAGATATTGCCAATCGAGTCACTTATCCTGTCCTTGTTCGTCCTTCGTATGTCCTTGGTGGTCAGCGGATGCGGATTGTGATTAATGATGAGGAATTGGAGCATACCGTCTTGAATATCCACAAGCACATGCCGGATAATAAGATCCTAGTGGATCAGTTCCTAGAGCGAGCACAAGAGGCGGAGATTGATGCGATTTGCGATGGGGAAGAGGTCTTGATTATGGGTGTCATGGAACATATCGAACCTGCTGGAATTCACTCGGGGGATAGTTCGGCGATGTTGCCTCCTTACAGTCTTTCTGAGGAAATCATTGAGACGATGAAGGAGTACACCAAACGTATAGCTTTAGCTCTGCAAATCAAAGGCTTGATCAATATTCAATTTGCCATCAAAGACCAGAAGGTTTACGTCATCGAAGCTAATCCTCGTGCTTCGCGTACCACGCCTTTCATCGCAAAAGCGTACAAGGTGCCGTACTTGAAAATAGCGACTAAAGTGATGCTGGGTACGCATAAATTAAGTGATTTTGAGGTAGAGAATAAACTGGAAGGCTACGCCATTAAAGTTCCTGTGTTCTCTTTCAACAAATTCCCGAATGTGGATAAAAACCTAGGGCCTGAAATGAAATCAACAGGAGAAATGATTCGATTTATCGATGATTTGACAGACCCGTTCTTTAGAAAATTGGAAAGAGACCGCTCTATGTACTTGACGAGATGATTTGGTAGTGAAGAGTTGATAGTTTGGAGTTAAGAGTTTTTTTCGCGTTGTTGATGCGCGGAACTTTCTGAATGCTAAATTCCTGTAGGGGCGATCCTTTATGGTCGCCCTCTAAAACCTGTTTTTATTCTTCTTGGATTTTCTCTTTTAAGTTGGCGTTTGTAAGTCACTTCAATTTTTTCACAAGACACATAGAAGTACAGTATCCTACTCCTATAAGGGCAACCATAAAGGATTGCCCCTACGGGGATTTGGGTTTATAGTTTCTAGGATATTTACGACTACATTTTTTTGAGAACAAAAAAATAGCCCAAAAGTCCACTTGTAAAAAGTTTACCTTTGAGCTATTATTTCCATAAAATTATCGAATCTTAAAATTCAGAAATGGTCATCACGTTCATTAATGTTGGACGACCATTTTTTGACTAGCAGCGATTTTGCCATTTGCTAGGATGGAATAGACATACGTTCCAGCGGTTAACAAACTCGTATTTACAGTAATAATACCCTTGGTATCGTTTAGTTGGAATTGCTGTAACTGCTTGCCGCTCATGTCTGTAAGGATAAATTGAGCGTTGCGAAGGTCATTTGTTAGAACATACTCGATCTCCGTGCTGTTTTTTGAAGGATTAGGACGATTTTGCTTCAAGAAGACACCTTCATTCTCGAACGAAGAATCTTGTTCTTTTTTGGGACTGATGACAGATTCTACTTGGTTTCCTTGCATTAAAGCTTCCAATTTTTCCAAGCGTTCTTCTAACGTTTCGACTTTAACTCTTGTTTCTTCAAGCTCCGTCATTTTTTCCTCCAAATGAACTTCCAATTCGGTATTTTTGGTATCTAACTCCTTGATGGCTTCTGTTAATACGGGAATCAAAGCGACATAATTGACGGCAAGATACCCCTCTTTATCTTCGTTAACCAATTCAGGAAAAATTGCTCTAAGTTTTTGAGCTATAAAGCCAATTTGATCCTTATCGGTAAAATTGTGCTCTTTCCATCCTTCTGTTTTGAAGTTGTAACTTACACCTTCCAACTGATTAATTTTCTCTAAGCTTCCTTTCAAAAGATGAATATTCTTTTTAAAACGCTTATCAGAGCCTAAAAACAGCCCACTTGCATATACATCTCCATTTACTTGTAAACGATAGTAAGGATTCGTGTAGCCAATACCAACATTATCACTAAAGTAGCCTCTTCCAATAAAATATCCTGCGTAGCTGATTCCGCTTGGCAATAAAGTACTAGCTGAAGGATTATTCACTCGATCATGGCCAAAAACTGCCGTACCAGAATGACTTCCAATTAGCTGTGCATATAAACCATAGTTTGCAGTATTCGTAGCATTTCCTGCTTGTGCCCAAACACCGTAAGAACGACCTGCATTAGAAGGTGAAGCGGTATAAGAAGAACCGTAAACACCTATAGCATAACCTCTACCAGATTCTATATTCCCTTGATTTGCTACTACCCTATCCGCAAATCCTGTAGGTCTATTAGCTTGTGCAAAAATTCCTTTTGAGCCGTTAGAAGTAGAGCGTGTATGGGCATAAATACTCCATCGTAGATCTCCATTGCCATTTACACTTAATGGAGATGCGGGGGTAAGAGTGCCAATTCCAACGTTACCAGGAAGCAGTGGAGGAGTATTTTGTCCGTAAGAGGTACTCGTAATCGCTAAGTAAAACAAAGCGAATAAAATAAATCTAATTTTCATAACAAAAATATTGTTTTAAAAAGAGTGCCTACTCTATTCAAGGCTTTTCGGCATCCGCCTTTTCATTTTTAACGA
The DNA here is from genome assembly GCA_020631545.1 of Saprospiraceae bacterium. Lineage (GTDB taxonomy): Bacteria > Bacteroidota > Bacteroidia > Chitinophagales > Saprospiraceae > JAHDHB01. Next base: position 11,135 of record JAHDHB010000129.1, read on the forward strand.
GTATGAAAAAACTCCGTTTTATATTGTTGTTTAGAGAATTACAGGGAACAAGCTAACCTATAGCCCCTTGTAAAAAATCATAATGATAGCCACTGTTTTTTGGGGGAAATTCAGTTGGTCTAGTCCCATTGTTGAAATAATTTTTTAGGATTCTGATAATCCGTAATGCAGTTTTCATAGTTTTGTAGTTTGAGGTTAATAAAAGTAGAGGCGAGTGTTGAATACATCGCTAGGATACTCGCCTCTTGTAGATGTCTTGGATGCTTTCATCCTTGTTTTTCATCTTTTTCCTACCATAAAACTACAGGGAAAACCCCGGCGGTACAATGACATTTAGCTTAGAATGCAGGTTTGTACGTATTCCATTAAGCGTAAAAAACAAACATTATCTTTTTGTTTATCAAACTCTTACACGAAGACAACTTTTAGCGTTTGTGTCGAGGGTAGCGGAGATAAGTGAGGAGAGATTTGAGACCTGACTTAGGCTAGTAAGTCAAAAAAAGGAACATTATCAACTGATAATCAGCAGTTATGAGAAAAAACAAACTTTTTTATTTATTTTTCGATTTATCGAATGGAGAAGTAAAGAAATTGGGTAATCAGCTCCGACATCCTTTTTTTCAAAACAATGACAAGGTGTTGGGCTTGTATAAATACTTGGTAAAAAATAAGAAACGTTTAGTCGCCGAGAACTATGAAGCTATTAAGCAGGAAGCTTTTACGCAATTATATCCCAAGGAAGACTATGCTTCTAGTAAATTACGGAACGTGATGTCGAGCCTCTACGCTTTGGTAGAGGATTTTTTGTTGTTAGAAACTTTACGAAAAGAGAAGGAAGAGCGGAATGCTGCTTTGTTAAATTTATATAAAAAGAGGAATTTAGATAAATTACTTTTCCCTGCTATTGACTTAGAAATAAAGGCATTAACCAAAGGAACAGTTCGAGGAACAAGCTATTGTGAGCCTCTATTTAAGCTTTTCATCCCAAAACATATCAATACAAGGAAAAAGAACCTTACGAAATTTTACAGCCAATTCAAGAATATTTAGACCATTATTACTTGTTAAACAAGCTTCGGATTAGTAGTGAAATGATGGTGATGCAAGGGGTACGGGGTAAAGCAGCAAAAATTCCTTTGCTGGATGAAATTATGGATTATGTCCAACGAGAAATCAATCATCCATTGATTTTATTGTATCAATCTATCCTACATTTACTAAAAAACCCAACGGAAAACGCTTACCAAGTCCTCAAAGCAAAAGCACTGAATCTCCTACATTTACTAGGAGAAGAGGAACAACATCAGCTTTGGAGTACCTTGCTGAATCTAGCTTGGTTTTCTATGCCTGATGACTTGCGTACGAGGGAGTTCTTTTCTGTTTTTCAGATTGGTATAACAAGGGAAACCATCCTAGAAAATGGTTTGTTAGATCCTGCCAACTTTATTAATTTCGTAGATATTGGTTGTGCTTTGCAAGAGTTTGATGCAGTGCGTGAATTCGATAAAAAATACGCTAAATTTCTTAATACTGATGAAACGACTAAAAAGAATATCAATACCTTAAAGGAAGCTTTTTTGTTATTTGGTGAAGGGAAGTTTGAGGCGGTGCCTAGCGTGTTGGAGTACTTGGAATATGAGGATGTTTCTTATGGCTTACGAGCCCATACATTGATGATTAAAAGCATTTACGAAGCTAAAA
>JAHDHB010000130.1 GCA_020631545.1 Saprospiraceae bacterium
AACTATTTTTAGCTATAAGAAAAAGGTGTTTCGTTTTTACGAAACACCTTTTTTTATTGAATTTAGGCACAATTGGGAAGTCATTGACTCCTTCTTGTCCAATATGTAGGAGCTTTCGTTTCCTAAGCCTAACCTAGGAAGCTAAAGCAAGCAGTCCGATTATTCCTCTTCACGATTCAAGTCTCTTTCCAACTCTCCCATCATAATATAATCTACAGATTCTGATAAGGTAGGGATGATGGTCAAAACTGCATCAAGTTTTGAAATTTGAATTAGTTTTTTCACGCTTGGATGAAGACCAGTCAAAATAAAAGAGCTTTCGCCTTTCCAAAGTCGATTAGCTGTCAAAATGGCACTAAGCCCTGAAGAATCGACATATTTGACATGAGACAGATCCAGAATCAAGTTTTTTGTTCCTTCATTACAGAATACGATAAACTTAGACTTCAAATCTGGTGCTAAGACCGAATTTAGGTTGTTCTCATTTAACGTAATCGTTGTGTATCTGTCTTTTTTATCAACGGTATATTTCATATGGTAAAAGAATTGTAGAATAACTTTTCGAAAACTAAGTAAAACGCTCTAAAAGATAGCTAAAAGCTTCTTTAGTAAGTGTTTGTCTGCTAGCGTCACAAAATACGTTTTTTTAAAACACTTATATTTTATCCTCTTTCTCAAGGAGTAAAATACTAAGATACAAGATTATTGCGTCAATCTCTTACCTTTGAGCAGCGCTTTACAACAACAAAAGTATTCAATCTAGCTCAAATCTTAGGCATTTGCCTTCAACATTTTTAAAAAAAAAACGATTTTAGCTGTACTTCGTAACTGAAAAGTAAATTTTTGTCAAAATTTAGCAAAATTTTATCGTTTATGATAAGGAGCTAAACGTTTTTGACCCTAGCGTTTGAAAATAGGCTTCAAGCCAAGCTATAGCTTAGAACCATCGATTTTTTATTATTAACCCGACAATAATAGACCTGTCATTTCAAGGATATTCCCCTGAAGGAACAAAGATCTACTTAGCGCTGATAACGAACTGTTTAGGCGCTCTCACACTCAAGCTCTCACGCACACTTGCGGCATGGCCTATGTGCGTTGGGTTAATAACGAGGAGTCCTCCTTATGAAGGCGCGGCCTTAAAATTATGATGTAAGATTTAAGAAGTATGATCTTTATGGGGAACCCACGAATTTAGGAGGTAGCATCAACCTTTAGAGGCGTCATTGGGTTTTTACAAACGCCATTTTGGGCATAAACTCAGCGATAGAAAAAAGGATATATTCTGTCAAATATGGACAAAACCTAATCAAAAGTGGTAGGTTTTGCTAGGCTACTTACCAAATGATTTATGGACAATTGAATTGGCACTATTTTAGACCAACCAAGATTACTATGCTATTCCTGACAAAATGGATGAAAGGCTCAAATCTTTGTTATTGGTCTTTTAATAATATTTTTGTATGGAATATGGTTTTAGGGCTAGAAAATTTAGCCTATAAAATGGTAAGAAGATGAGCTTCATAAGCTATTTTTTTAGTTGGAAAAAATAGAATAGTGAGGGGCAAATACTCGAAAGGTGTCTTATAATTAGGTAGGCCTTCTTTGAAGTTATCCCAACATTACATTATTATGGTGTAACTTTAAAGCTGCTATAGCGTATCAATGAAAAGGAAACTGAAATTTAAGACTATCTAAGATGAATACGCTTATCATAAGAAGTCAAAAATGGTGAGTGGATTGGAGTGGGTGCGTAAATAATTTTGGTCGGTGGATAATGGAAAATTACCTCCTCTCAAAATTAGCTTTTAGACGAGCCATGATACTAGGTATTGTATTTGCTATTTTATTCTTTGTACGTCTTATTTGTAGTGGCTTGAATATCAAATAAAATATGAAAAATGGTATAGGTGAGCTGTTTGCAGCCGTTCATTTTTTATTGTCATCAAACTTTTATTTGAATTGAATAAGCCTTATCTTACGCGCTTCGGACTGTTAAAAAAACATTTTAAGGAAACACTGTAGGCCCTTGCTGGTTTTACAATAAAACGAGACAGAAAATCATGAAAAAATTCTCCCCAAAGGTTAAGGAGGTCATCAACTTCAGCAGAGAGGAAGCTATTAGCTTGGGCCATAATTACATTGGCACAGAGCATCTACTGTTGGGGATTATGCGAGAACTAAGTAGCCTTACCCTACGTGTACTGGATTCCTTAGATGTGGATTCAGATAGCCTTCGCCAATATATCAAAGAGAATACTGGCGGTGGGAAAAAACGCTCTTCTGCAAATATTGGTAGTATCCCAATAAATAAGAAGGCCGAAAAAGTACTCAAAGTCACTTTTCTTGAAGCTAAAATGATGAAAAGTGAGGAGGTGAGTACAGAACATCTCGTTCTTTCTATTCTAAAACACAATGATAATGTAGCTGCTAAAGCGCTCAATAAATTTGATGTGGACTACGACATTTTTAAGTCAGAATTGAATTATGTGCGAGAAGAAATAGTTGACCAAGCTCCAGACCCAGACGAACATTTTGAAGAAGATGATGCTAGGGGCAGCGGGTATTCTGGGAATGCTCCTAGAAAAGGTTCGGCAAAATCTAGAACGCCAGTTTTGGATAACTTTGGCCGTGATATTACTAAGCTAGCGGAAGAAAATAAGCTGGATCCTATCATCGGGCGTGAAGTAGAAATTGAACGCGTGAGCCAAATCCTTAGTCGTAGAAAGAAGAACAATCCTATTCTTATTGGTGAACCGGGCGTTGGTAAAACGGCCATCGTTGAAGGTCTAGCTTTAAGAATTACACAACGTAAAGTATCTAGAGCCTTGTTCAACAAGCGCATCGTTATGCTTGATTTAGCTGCTTTGGTCGCGGGTACAAAATACCGTGGTCAATTTGAGGAGCGTATGAAAGCCATCATGAATGAGTTGGAGAAATCAAGGGACGTTATTCTTTTTATTGATGAAATTCACACCATCGTTGGTGCTGGAGGAGCTACAGGCTCCTTAGATGCTTCTAATATTTTCAAACCAGCTCTAGCAAGAGGTGAGTTGCAATGTATCGGAGCTTCTACGCTAGACGAATACCGTCAACACATCGAAAAAGATGGTGCTTTAGACCGTCGTTTTCAAAAGGTTATGATTGATCCGCCTTCTCCTGAAGAAGCCGTTCATATCTTGCAAAACATCAAGCCGAAATACGAAGAATTTCACAATGTAAATTATTCGGATGAAGCTGTTGAAGCCTGTGTAAAACTAAGTAATCGGTATATCACGGATCGCTTCCTTCCAGACAAAGCCATTGATGTTTTGGATGAAGTAGGAGCACGTGTACACCTTAAAAATATCCATGTCCCTGAACATATTGTAAAATTGGAAGCGCAAATTGAGGAACTCAAGGAGCAAAAAAACCAAGCGGTTAAAAACCAACAATATGAAAAGGCTGCTGACTTACGTGATGATGAATCGAAGCTAGGTCGAAAGCTGGAGTACGAAAAAGTACAATGGGAAGAAGAATCTAAAACGAAGCGTTATCCTGTTGAAGAAGAGGATATTGCGGAAGTCGTTTCTATGATGACTGGTATTCCTGTTCGTCGAGTTGCGCAAAGCGAAAGCAATAAGTTACTCAATATGTCAGAAGATTTAAATGCTTCTGTCATTGGTCAAAACGAACCCGTTGTAAAGATCACCAAAGCCATCCAGCGTAATCGCGTCGGCTTGAAAGATCCTAGCAAACCTATCGGTTCATTCATCTTCCTAGGGCCTACAGGTGTTGGTAAGACGGAATTGGCCAAAGTGCTAGCACGCTATCTCTTTGATTCTGAAGATACACTCATTCGAATCGATATGAGTGAGTACATGGAAAAATTCTCTGTAAGTCGCTTAATTGGAGCCCCTCCAGGCTACGTAGGCTATGAAGAAGGTGGCCAATTGACGGAACGTGTTCGTCGTAAGCCTTATTCTGTTGTCCTTCTAGATGAGATTGAAAAAGCACATCCAGATGTGTTTAATATCCTTCTTCAAGTATTGGACGATGGTCAATTGACAGATGGTTTGGGACGCAAAGTGGATTTCAAAAACACTTTGATTATCATGACCTCTAATATTGGGGTACGCCAATTGAAAGATTTCGGACAAGGCGTTGGTTTTGCCACGAAAGCAAGAGAAAAATCGAAAGATGATCACGCTAAAGGCGTTATCCAAAGTGCTTTAAAACGTACGTTCTCTCCTGAATTCTTGAACAGAGTCGATGATGTCATTATCTTCAACAGCTTGAAGCAAGAGGATATTTTCAAAATTATTGATATCACCCTCAAGGATTTACACAAGCGTGTAGAAGAGATGGGCTATAAACTTAGTCTCACGAAAGAAGCGAAAAAATTCTTAGCGGAGAAAGGTTATGACCCAGCATTTGGTGCGCGTCCATTACATCGTGCCGTCCAAAAATACCTAGAAGATCCTTTAGCTGAATTTATCCTTCATGGAAAATTGAAAGAAGGAGATGTACTAGAAGCTGATCTAGACAAAGATAAAGCTGGACTAGTCGTCAGTAAATCTTCGGGCTCTTCCAAGCAAAAGAAGAATGAAGACGTTAAGAAAAATTAATGTCGATTAACTTATAATGATGATAGGCGGGTGGCTTTTGCTTCCCGCCTTTTTTCGTTTAGTAATAAAAAGATGAAGCAGCATAAGAACTTGACTTTTCGAAGAAAAATCCCTCTACTCACTACTTTCTACCCTCTACTTTCGTTCCTATACCATAAAAAACACTAGACAATAAAAGTATACGCCCAATAAATCAACAATAATTGAATCGGTAAGCGTATCGTAGTTCCTATCACATCCTTCCCTTTACGCCGCGCCTTTTGAAAATGATAAACATTTGCAGGAAAAACGGCAATCAACAAAGCAATTATCCCCATAGCTGCATAAGATTGCGTAGCAGGAATAAGCAAACCAACGCCTAGTACTATCTCAATAATACCAACCAATATATTGACCTTCTCTGGTGCTGGAACCCAAGGAGGTGTAATGGCCAAAAAGAATTTGGGAATCCGAAAATGGCTGATCCCTGCTAGGATGTAAAAAGCAGCCATGACAACTAAAGAGATGAATTTTAAGTTTGACATGGGATAAAGCTAAGGAATATTTTAGCATTTAGATAAATTTCGAATTTGTTTTTATTGAAAAAACTTTTAGAAAATACCTGTATTTACAAAATCCTCCGCCCGAAAAAACGCTTCCTCCTTGTTGACACATAGCCTAACATGGCAAAGCTCGTCCCTAGTCGTTCAGGGAGTAGTCGAAGGTAGAGCCTATAAGATTTTCATAAATGCTTTAGGAAGGTAAGCAGTGTCCGCTAGAGAAGGCGATAGCCTTCGAGGTTCTATAGCAATGGGTTTTAACCCCTTGGTTCGTTAAACGTAAAAGAACGATTCTCCTTTTTAGAAGAACCGTTCTTTCAATTTCTAGGTGATTACAAAAATACCACCAAAGCCACACCCCAGAAACCTCGTCCGGAGTGCGGCAATTTCGCACCTAAAATTAAAATCTTTAGTTCGGTACCTTAGCAGGATTTAGTAAATCGTAGAATTGGTTCAGCTTTGGTAAGATGATGATGCGAGTACGTCGGTTCATCGCTCGGCCAGCTTCGGTATCATTGTTGGTCAACATATTATATTCACCTCTACCAGCTGCGATTAAGCGATCTGGATGAATTCCATAATTCGTTTGTAAGACTCGGACGACGGAAGTTGCACGTTTTACGCTCAAATCCCAGTTGTCTTGCATACAAGAATTTTTGATGGGTACATTATCTGTATAGCCTTCTACCATGACTTCCAGTTCTGGGCGGGATTCAATGATTTTGGCTATTTTTCCTAGGACTTCATGCGCTCTAGGTGTCAAGTCAGAACTACCGCTGAGATACAGCATTTTATCGGATAAATTGACAAAAACGACGGTTTTATCTACTTGTATATTGACATCATTATCTTCAATCCCATCTTTAAGCACGCCTTTGAGATTAACGGCTAAAGCCAAATTAATGGAATCCGCTTTGGTTTTGGCAGCTTGTAATAATTGGATGTACTTATCCTTATTTTCCAATTGCGAAAGCGTTTCCTTGATATTTTCATTAGCCGATTGCGACAAAACCGTCAAATCGCCTACTTGTGTCATTTGCTTCTCCTGTTGCTCTTTCATATAAGCAATTTGTTCTTTGAGTTCTTGGATTTGCTCCTGACGCAAGTCCAAAGCCCCTTTTCCTCCTTTCACATCTCCTTTTAATCGTTCCAACTCCCGCTCACAAGACGAAAGCTTTTGCATGTAATCACTGATCTTTTCTCCTGCTTTTCCCAGTTCTTTGTTTGCATTTTCCAGTTCCACTTGTTGCGCAGCAAATTGCTTTTTACTGACACACGAAGTCATCAACAACCCTAAGGAAAGAAGAAGGGTTAGCATAATTTTAAAATCCATTTGAATAGTAGTTTAATTATTGAGAATGGTAAATATCGAAGTACAATTTAATAACGGAATCCCGCCACACTTTAGTATTATGGTCTCAAGGACGATACCATAAACGAGAATAACCGTATATTAATTTATGTAAAGTTAGCAAAAGCTTGATAATCATCAAAATAATTCTTGTAAAGAGTCGTTTGTTAAACAATTTAGGTTAGAAAATCATTGTTTTTTACTTAAAAAAGCATAAAATAGTTAACATTGGGTAAGCAGCTTGTATAGCGTAGTTTAGTTTAAAATCAATAGATTTAAATAAAAGCGTTATCCATTGGATTTATGGCTTGTTAAAAAAGCATTAAACCAATCGAATTAGGAAAATGAATGGAGAACTATTGCACGCTCATTCCTGAGAACTCATTTGCCTTTTTATTTCCAAGCACGAGCCAGGAACGCGTATAAGGGTACCAATAGATTGCCTGTCCAATTGCTCTCCTCCAGAACAAGGAGAAGCCGGCAAGAAAGAGGCCTCATCTAAGGGAGTCACCTTGATAACCTCAAGTTCATACGAATCATTTTTGATGGATTTGACAATCCCTTGCCAGCCCATCTCTCCTTCGACCCTGTAATAAACTAAGGTATCGCCTAGGGCAAATGTGACGGGACTAGCTACTTCATTTGAGGGGGGCAACTCTTTTGTTGTGGATTCGCTAACTGTTCCTAATTTGGGCGATGAAAGATTAGGGATCGTAATCCAACCCGTATAAAAGCAGGTAAAAATAAAGGCCATAGCAAGAACGAAAACAAAAAGTTCTTCTTTTGCTCGTTTTTCATTCTTAGAGAATTCCCCTTGCTCCATTTTATTTTTTTTAAACTAAAAAGATCGTTAATTGTAACAAAAAAATACGACGGATTTAAGCTTGTTGCTTGAAAATCGGTTGTTTATAAGAGGCAATTTACTATTTTTGAATGACTTCTTCATCTTTTTTTGACGAGTAATCGTAAAATATCTTATTATCTTTAGCAAATAAAACTATAAAATATGTCCTACACTATACGGAAAGCTGAAAAGCAGGATTTAGAAGCTATTCTCGGCTTAGTCCACGAATTGGCTGTTTATGAAAAGGCAGCAGAGGAGGTAACGGCTACTGCAAAACAATACTTGCAAAATTTTGAAGAAGGTATTTTTGAAGCAATGGTCGCAGAACATGAAGGAAAAATCATCGGAATGGTACTTTATTTCCTTGGGTTTTCTACTTGGAAAGGCAAAATGCTCTTCCTAGAAGATTTTGTCGTTACTGAGCGGTATAGAAGAAAAGGCGTAGGAATACGACTCTTCGAAGCGCTCCAAGAAGAAGCTAAGCAGCTAAAAGTGCAAAGAATGAAATGGCAAGTACTGGATTGGAATACGCCAGCTATTGATTTCTATAAAAAATACAAGGCTGAATTTGATGAAGGTTGGATAAATTGCAACCTCTATTTTGATCGTAGAGAATAATTTGAAGAGCCCGTTGGACTTATACGACAGGTGGAAATGGTCCTACAGAGGCTTTTTGACTTAGAAGTAGCACAGGACGGCGATGCTGTAGTAATTGCCATTGCAACGACACCTCATCACGTTGATTTTTAACTATATAGGGACATGGTTTTTGACGATATTGGTGTGAAAAGGCAAATAGGAGACATAAGAAGATCCTGAGACCTTTCTCACATAGGCTCTCACGGCGTAAACTGTTAGATTTAAGTCAATTGCTTGTTTTAGAGGTGGTTAAGTTTCTGCTTAATTGTATACTTTGCACTAAAGGCAAACTTTCGGCGTTGTGTGTACGAAGATGAGCGCATTTTGAGAGGATGGCCAGACCATTAAAATGGATGGTACGAAAAAAAATGGAGAATGCCCGATGATCAGACATTCTCCATTTTCAATTCTCTACGTTTTACGTTTTTTCTTTTTCGCCGCAGGGAACAAAACATTGTTCAAAATCAAGCGATAACCAGGAGAATTAGGGTGCAAATTCAAATCCGTCGGTGGATCATGTACGTAGTGTCGGTAATCCTCTGGATCATGACCGCCATAGAATGTCCAAGTTCCATAGCCATATTCACCGTGAATATAACGTGCTTCCTTGGCTGGTTTATTTTCACCCATAACTAGGACACTTGACTTGATAACCTCGTTGCGAAAGGCTGTTGTTTGCCCCATAAAACCTTTTACCGTTCTAGTATGGTTTTGGGTCAACATGGTTGGAACAGGATCCCACTTCGCTGAAAAATCGAAGAGGGTAAAGTAGTCCACTTTCATATCCACCTTACGCGTGTTAGAGGCGTCAATGTCTGAATATTCATATTTTAAAGGATCACGCACTAGCTTAAAATCTTGGAAAGCAAAAGCGTGTTCAAAGTTTAATTTAGATTGTGCGCTGGGATCTTGTGGGTCGCCATCGTATATATGGTCGCAAATGTCCACTCCCGAAGCAGAAAGAGCAATGTCGTAAGTGTCTGTAGCAGAGCACATCGCGAACATGAAGCCGCCTCCAGTAACATAGTCGCGAATCTTTTGTACAACGGCCAATTTTAACTGTGAAACCTTAGCAAAACCGTGTTTGGTCGCTAGGGATTCCATTTTGGCGACATGATCACGATACCAAGGACGTGAACCGTAGGAAGCATAGAACTTACCATATTGTCCCGTAAAATCTTCATGGTGTAAGTGGAGCCAATCATATTCCGCCAACTTATCTTCAAGGACTTCCGAGTCATAAACCACATCGTAGGGAATTTCTGCATAAGTCAAGACAAGCGTTACCGCATCATCCCAAGGTTGAATCTCTTCCCCTTTGGCATTTTCTGTCGGCGTATAAACCGCTACTTTAGGCGCAGTTTCCAGTTTGATAGCATCCATATTTTTCTCAGGATGAGCAATCTCTTGCAAAATCTGCGTGTATTGCGCATCAGGGATAATATTAAAACTAACGTCTCTAGTCACGCATTCTTCTTGTATTTTGACATTATTTTTAACGGCAAAACTCCCACCTTTGTAATTCAATAACCAAAAAATTTCCACCTCGCTTTCAAGAACCCAATAGGCTATCCCATAAGCTTTTAGATGGTTTTTTTGATTCTCATCCATCGGGATCAAGATATAGGATGCAGATGCTTGAAAAGCATAAGCAAACGCTAAAATCCCAATTAATATAATTTTCTTCATTCGATTCAAGCTATTAGTTAAGACTATGTCTAAAATCCATCTTTTTTAGTCCAAAGGATGAAATTTAAACTGCTCTAAGGGTTCCGAGCTGGTGGTTCAACTCATAAGTAGTTGAAACACTAGTATTTTTAGTAAGTGAAGCTAGATTTTTAGTGCTTATCAAGTGTGATGAGTGCAACGCTTAACTCATCAAGACTAACTCTTCACTTTCCTCTCTTTTCCTACTAGTTTTTATGAGAATAGTTTCATTATTAGTTAATAATTTAAACCTATCCAAAATCAATCCAATATAGGAAATTATTGTAGAGCAAATAGTTGGACTAATAGCTTTAAGAGAAATTTAACATTGAGATGTGGAGGCATTTTGAAACTGGACTATTGTATTTTCGAATATGGGCTTAATTATCGTGGTAAAAAGGGATTAATCCTTGTCCATAGATGGATTAATAAATAATAGTTCTATTTTTGTCCATGTTTTCAAATTGGAAATTGAAAACCGCATTATTTTGAACTTGTTCCAGTTCATTTCCTAACTATTAATTGAATAAAAGCTTCCTCATGAATAAGAATTTGATGAAGAATCTACTACCACATTTAGGCGCTATTTTGGTCATGTTGATGATTACCGTCATCTATTTCTATCCAGAAATATCAGGCAAGGTCCTTAACCAATCGGATAATATGCAGGCCTATGGAATGCAAGCAGAAGCCAAGGAGTTGAAGGAAAAAACGGGGGAGTATCCGCTATGGACAAATAGCGCTTTTGGCGGAATGCCTACTTTTCAAATCCTAGGAATTTTAGGTAAAACTTTTCTAACAAAAATACATACGCCCCTATTGTTATGGCAAGGAGTGACTTCTCCAATAGGAACTACCTTTTTGTTAATGCTTGGTTTTTATGTGCTTATGATTAGTTTGCGAGTGGATTGGCGGCTGAGTTTGGCAGGAGCGATCATGTATGGCTTAGCACTCAACCACGTCATTTTAGCGGATGCGGGGCACTCCAACAAGTTGGTCGCACAAGGCTATTTAGCCTTTGCCTTAGCCGGAATATTTTTGACCTTCAAGGGGCGATATTTGCTAGGAGGAGGCTTGACGGCCTTGTTTTTAGGCTTGGAATTATATGCCAATCACTTGCAAATAACTTACTACTTTCTATTGTTTATGGTGATATTGGGTATCGCCAAATTTGTAGAAGCCATTCGAGAAAATAATCTTCCTCATTTTACTAAAGCATCCACCGTTTTAGTCCTAGCGGGATTGTTAGCGGTGTCTACGAGCATTCACCGTATTTGGACGACGTATGAGTATGGGCAAGAGACGACTAGAGGGAAGTCCGAGTTGACCGCAAAAGAAGGGAAAACGGGCTTGGACAAAGAGTATGCCTTTACTTGGAGTTATGGCAAATTGGAGACGATGAATTTGCTGATTCCAAATTTTTATGGTGGAGGAAGTTCATTATTATATAATAAGGCGGGAAGTGAGACAGAGAGAACCTTGCGGAATTTAGGGCCAAAATTGTCTCAAAACCAACAAGAATTTGAGCAAGTAGCTCGTTCGACGTCCTCTTATTGGGGCGATCAACCTTTTACGGCAGGGCCTATTTACTTAGGCGCTATCGTTATTTTGCTGTTTTTTATGGGCTTATTCCTAGTAAAAGGGCCGATGCTTTGGTGGATTGTAGGGAGTTCGATTCTTGCCTTGATGATAGGTTGGGGAAGGAATTTTTCGATATTTAATGATTTGATGTTCGATTATTTTCCCTTGTTCAATAACTTCCGAGCAGTCTCTATGTCGATTGGTTTGACACAGTTGCTATGTGGTATGATGGGCATATTGGCTTTGCAGGAATTCTTTGGTCAAGAGAAGACGAAAGCCGAAAAACGGAAAGCCTTGTATTGGGGAGGAGGAATAACCTTAGGGCTTTGTGTACTAGGCTTATTGATGAGCTTCGGACTGGATTTTACCCGACCTCAAGAGCTAGCGATCTTAGGGAAATACCCCGAATTGCTAGAAGCCTTACGCGCTGATCGCTCAGGGATGTTGATGATGGATGCGCTGCGTTCTCTAGCGTTTGTAGGCGTAGCTGCTGCTATACTTTGGGTCTATTTAGAAGGAAAAACCAAGTGGATTTACGCCTTTGGCCTCGTGGCCTTCTTGGCTTTTGTCGATATGATTTCTGTTGATTTACGCTTTGTGAGTAGCGAAAACTTCGTTTCCAAAACGGAAAATGATGCTTATAAGAAAATAACGGAAGCGGATAAGCAAATTCAATTAAGAGAAGCGGATAATCCTCACTATAGAGTTTTAGATTTTTCTAGAGGCAATCCCTATAAAAGTGCTTTGACCTCCTATCATCACCACAGCATAGGCGGATACCATGCAGCTAAGTTGATGATTTTCCAAGAGTTGGTCGATGCTCACTTGTCGAATCCAATGGAGTCTATGCATATTTTGGAAATGCTCAACACTAGATACATCATCAATCCTGATCGTCAAACAGGGCAACCACAACCCATCCCAATGCAAAATCCATTAGGTCATGCTTGGTTTGTGAATGACTATGAATTCGTAGAAAACGCGGACGCTGAAATGGCAGCACTAGTACAATTGAAGCCAGCGCAAAAAGCGGTTATCCAGAAACGTTTTGCGCCTTATTTGGAAGGATTGAACTTGGCTAATGACAGCACCGCTGCACAAGGCAATAGCATCAAACTCACGAGCTATCATCCAGATAAAATGGTGTATGAATCTAAGACAGACAAGGAACAACTTGCGGTATTCTCAGAGATATATTACAAGCCAGAAAAAGGCTGGAAGGTCTTTATTGATGACCAACCCGTTGATGGGTTTGTGAAGGCGAATTATGTGCTTCGCGCCTTGCGTGTTCCTGCTGGGCAGCATAAAATCGAGATGCGTTTTGAACCCACTTCTTTTTACACTGGACGCAAAATCGCTATGATGGGCTCTATTTTGGTCTTGTTGCTCTTCTTTGGTGGCTTTTTCCTTAATTTGAAAGGAAATGAGTGGCAACTCGCTGAGGCCGTAACGATTGCAGAACCAGAAGTCGTAGCGCCTAAGAAATCGGTGAAAAAGACGACATCCAAACGGAAAAGAAAATAGAAGGAGGTAAG
>JAHDHB010000131.1:0-807 GCA_020631545.1 Saprospiraceae bacterium
AAGCGGCCAGTGGTATCTTTATGGAATAAGCCGGCAGCAGCAACCAATTCTTCATTAATGAAAGCACCGTAGAAATGCCCTCTGTTCTTCTTTATCGCTGAGATAAGTCGTTTGTTTGAGGATCGTCCAGTTCTTTCCTTTTTCCTACAAGGGAGGGCAAGGACTTACAAGGAAGGCGATTAAACCATTAATGTCCTTTTAGTATTAAGCTAGCCGCCAGATTTTTAAATTTGGCGGCTAGTTTTTGATTTTAAAGAAGACAATCACTTTTATGCTATTACTTCTTCAACACACGGATGGTTGCTGTTTCGCCTGTTGGTCTTCTCAGCGTAATCCAATACATTCCCGAAGCTCCTGCAAGTTCAATAGGGATTTGGGAAATATAGCTAGAGTTAAAGCGCTGTACTATCTGACCTAAGGTGTTGGTTATGATGATTTCGAGTTTATCAAAATTTTTACCTAGGCTCAAGGTGAGTTGCCTTGATGTTGGGTTCGGAAATGCAAGTAGGTGACTTCCCAAATTATTCTCAATGATACTAACCATAGTTATCTGAATGCAATCTGAGAGGACAGTGCATTGACCCTGTGAAATTTCTACGGCATAGACCCCATTTTCTGTTGGAGTATAAGATTGTCCTGTTGCCCCAGGAATAGATGAAAGGCCATTATTGCAGTCTTTCCATTGATAATTCCCGTTTCCATTAGCCGTTAAAGTATTGCCTGATTGTGTCACGGTAGCATTGAGCGAAATAATGGTTAAGTTTATAGTCAAAAGACTGTCGCAGCCTGCTGTATTAGGAATAACAT
>JAHDHB010000131.1:907-10356 GCA_020631545.1 Saprospiraceae bacterium
CGGTGTAAGTGCCGCTTGTTGTCCAAGTCGAATTTCCGCTTGGCGAGGTATAGCTTTCACAGGCACTTTCGTTTAGGGTAGCTGTTGAGTTCTGTATGGTTAAGTTTATAGTCAAAAGACTGTCGCAGCCTGCTGCATTAGGAATAACATCGGTGTAAGTGCCGCTTGTTGTCCAAGTCGAATTTCCGCTTGGCGAGGTATAGCTACCACAGGTACTTTCGTTTAGGGTAGCTGTTGAGTTTTCATAGATGCTTAGATTTATCGTAAAGAGACTATCACAGCCGCCTGGATTTGTTTTTACATCAGAATAGACGCCACTTGTTGTCCACGTTGAATTGCCACTTGGTGCGGTGTAACTATCACATGCTGATACGTTTAAAGTTGTAGAAGAGGGATTGTTTACCGTTAGAAAAATATTGATTAAACTATCGCAGCCCGAGGCATTGGGTATGATATCAGAATAAACGCCGCTAGTAGTCCAAGTAAAATTTCCACTAGGAGAAACATAGCTATCACAAGCAGTTTCAGAAATTGTAGCGTTAGAATTGCTTGATATGGTTACATTAACGGTTACAATACTAATACAGCCGTTAGGAGAAGGTACACTTTGTAAGAAAGACCCACTAGTGGTATACACGGTTCCTTCTGGAGAAGTGTAGGGGCCGCAAGAAGTAATGTCAAGAGTGGAAAAAGTAGGCTGACAAGGCCCTAATTTCAAGAGAAAGTGATCATTAGCCTTTACACTTGTCAACGTTGCTGTAGCTGGGCCTGGATCAAAGTCCACAGTTCCTTTAAAGGAACCTGTTGCATTGATATAGCCCTGATTGTCAATTACAACATCATTTATGCTATAAAAATCATCTCCTCGGACTTCAATAGCCGTTTCGAAATCCCCCAAAGCATCAAGCCCAAGTATAAAATATTGACGATTATCAATTGCTGAAATGGTATTGCCCCCTCCTGCAGGATCAGCGTCAATAGTACCTTGATAATGAATGATCGTATAAGAACTCCCTGTAACCGGATCAAGCGTCATATCCTGAGTATAATCGTACTCCGTTCCACCTATTTTTTTAGCCCATAAAAAATTCATATTTGCGTCTATCTTCATGACCACGGCATCAGTGTTTCCTGAAGAAGTTAGCCAATACGTCATACCCAAACCAGTGTTCATATTCATATCTACTTGAGAGGAAATAGAACCGGAAATATACACATCCCCATTATCATCTGTCTTTACAGCAGTTGCACGATCATTAAGTGAACCTCCAAAAGAACCTGCCCAAATATAATTCCCGAAATCGTTGATTTTTAAAATATACCCATCGCTTGCGCCATTTGGAGATATCCAAGCAGAGGAAGAGGACGGATTAAAATCAGCTTGACCATTAAAGACCCCCGAAATATAAATGTCGTTTTGATTATCGATGTGAAGGTCAGTAGGATAGATAAGCAACCAGCCTTTTAGCTGACGGCTCCACACATAATTGCCCGAGTTGTCCAATTTTATAATATATGTATCCCAGTCGGAGAGTGAGTTAAAATAATTGTTCCAGGACGAACTAGGGTTCGTATAAATTCTATTCGAAAAGTATCCAGTAATGATGATTTCCTGATTACTATTAATTTCTATACCACTAGGGCTGTTAAAACCTATATCACTTTCAAAGTGTTTTGCCCATTGAAAATCACCAGAACTATCAAGCTTTACAACAAATGTCTTTCTAAGTGAATTTTCGGCATCTAAAGTAAACGTGTTTGGCCCAGGGTCAAAGTCAATAGTATTATCAAAAGAACCGATTACAAAAATATTGCCTGAGCCATCAAGTTGTACTGCACTAGCAAAGGCTGAGCCAAGGCCTGCGAAGAATTTTATCCATAAAAAATTTCCAGATTCATCTGTTTTTAAGACATAGCCATCTGCTCCATCTAGAGCATAATATTCAACCGTGCCAAATCCTGTGTCTATAATTAAGGTATCACTAAATCCCCCTGTAGTGTAAATGTTTCCGTCATTATCTGTTGTCATACTTCCCCCATTACCACCGCCATAAGAGTTCACCCAATTTAGGTTTTGGGCGGTGCCTACCTGACAAAAAACAAATAGAATAAAAAAAAAGTAAATAGTATACTTCATAATTGTTATTATTTTATTGATTTCGACAATATGCTTGAGTAATCAATTAGTTCTTTTCTTATATTGTTCGTTGTAATAATTTTGTTACTGTTCAACTAATAAGTTCTTGACAGCCTATGCTTGTTATTTTTCCGTTATCCTGCTTTGCTCATCGGTCAGGTAGCTAACGCTACTTTCTCTCTTCGTGCCTTGGCTAACAAAAAAAATCAACGCGCCTATACTATCAACTATTTATGAGTTGAACCACTAGTGGAAACAAGTGTGGTTTATTACATAAAGGACAAAAGAGTTTTAATCGATCAATCCAAAAATAAAAAGTAAATTATGCGGTCAGGTAAAAAGTATGAAGAGCATTCAAGGTTTGCCTTTCATTTTGCAAAGATACCATTCTATTCGAAAGTCTATGTAAGAAGTAATCTAATTCTGAAAAATTGTTTAACTTGAATTATTATATAAACTTATTTGCTGCGACTGTTTGTGAATAATGAAGCTTAAGAGCTATCACTAATGCAGATAACTGGTTAACTCGAAGATTGACTGTTCCACGAAATCAGCCCCAAGCTTATGCATTGTTTACTGTTTGTTTTAAGTATTGTAAATATACACGCACTCCTACGATGCCCAAAGACACAAACTCTCTTGTTCAAACCGTTCAAGGAAGCCTAGGCGCTGATAGATGCCTAAAGCATGATAATTTTTGTCGGCTACAATGACCAAATTTTCTAGGGTTTGGAAACCTTGTTTACTTATTTCGTAAATCAGTGTAGTACAAATTCCCTGTCGGCGAAAAGACTTTTTAGTGCAGACCTGTTGGAAGCGGCCAGTGGTATCTTTATGGAATAAGCCGGCAGCAGCAACCAATTCTTCATCAATGAAAGCACCGTAGAAATGCCCTCTGTTCTTCTTTACTAAAATTTGATAGCCCCTTTTTTTTCGTTCAATATAAGGCATGAAATTTTTCAAAGAGAGTCCTTCTTCCCGTTCCTCAATTTCTAGCGCTTGCCATTGTTCCCAATCCGCTTCACTTTCTAGAGGGCGGATATGGATGCTGGTATTTAGCCGAGAAGGTTCAATTAATTCCTCCTTGTTTAGCACCAAAACAGACAACTCTTCATGCTGGTAGCCTGCTGCTGTAAAATCGGAGAAATCATTGTTGCCACTTGCGCCCCAGCAAAATGTGTAATGCTTGACTTCCTGCATATTAGCAAATGCCTTATCAAATTTTGCTTCTAACGCCTTTCGTTCATTGGCCTTAGGTGCTTGATTCAATAAAAGATAATTCCCAAAGAAAAAAGTTGGATTATTCGGCGATTGAACGACATAATATTCCGGCAACTTTGTAATAATTCCTTTTTCTTCAAAGAAGATGAAATCTGTTTTATAACCTAAATTTTCCATGTTTTTTTGGCGATTGTTTACTATATAAGACTTATAAGAGGCTATAAGGCAAAGCACTTTTTTCTTGAGCGAAGGATTTAAAAATCAAAGATTTTAGAACGAAGTTCACGTCAGAAAAAACGCTATTAAACCGACAATAATAAATTGGTCATTTCAAGGGTGTTTTCTTGAGGAACAAAGATTTACTTGGTGTTGATGACGAACTATTTAGGCACTCTCACACTCACGCTCTCACACACTTTCGGCATGGCCTATGTGCGTTGGGTTAATATTTTCCATCCTTCATTTTTTCGATTCAAGTTTAAACTTTTCCTTCGCTTCATCCCACAGCGCATCCATTTCCCAAAGCGTCATATCATCCAAGCTTTTAGGCGCTTTTTCTTCGATATATTCAAAACGGCGCTTGAATTTTTTATTGGTACGTTCCAAGGCCGTTTCAGGATCGATTTTCAAGAAACGCGCATAATTGATCAGGGCGAAAATCACATCGCCGAATTCCTCCTCTCGTTCTTCTTGGCTACCGCCTGCTTTCATAGACGTTTCGAACTCTGCCACTTCCTCTTTTACTTTTTCCCACACCTGCTCTTTGTTTTCCCATTCAAAACCGACTTGTGCCGTTTTTTCTTGCATTCGATAGGCCTTCACCATAGCCGGTAAGGACTTAGGAACACCAGAAAGAACGGATTTTTTTCCTTCCTTAAGTTTCAATTGCTCCCAGTTTTTCTTGACATCTTCTTCGTTTTCCACGACTACATCACCATAGATATGTGGATGCCTAGCCACGAGTTTATCACAAACCGTATTCATCGCATCTCCTACATCGAAAGCCTCTTGTTCTTCCGCGATTTTACTGTAAAAAACCATATGCAACATCACATCCCCAATCTCCTCCTTGATTTCCTTCATATCCTTTTCCAAAATAGCATCTGCCAACTCATAGGTCTCCTCTATTGTTAGATTACGTAAACTTTCCATGGTCTGTTTACGATCCCAAGGACACTGCTCTCTCAATTCATCCATGATGGTCAGCAGTCGTTTAAAAGCATCTAATTTTCGTTGCATTATATTCAATTAAATCGTCTGAAAATAAAAGGAGTAGGAGTCAAACGGAAAAATTATTGACCACTAGCACCGTACTATTCTTCAAAAAGAGTACAGGAAATTTTGTATCTTTGCAGCAAAGGTACAAAAGAGTAAATGAAAGAGAGACGCGTACCTGAAAATCATTCATTTTTGCAAAAGAAGGGATTTATTGTTCCTTTATCAATACTACATCATGAATATCTTTTTGCCAACCCTTTTGGTTATTTTTATTGTATTTGGAATGTCTTTTTTAATGATCAATATCCGTCATCTCGTTACGGGTAGAGAATTTAGAGGGACTTGTGCTACAAACAACCCGATGATTAAGAATAATTTAGGTGATTGTACGGTTTGTGGAAAAAAAGGAGATGAAGTTTGTCAAATGCCGGAGATAAGCAAATAATTTTTGTTTGGCTTTTTAGCTGTTGGGACAAGATGCATCCTGCCCCAACAGCTAAAAAGGATTATAAATCCTCTAAGGTTTTCAATTCCCTAATAGAATCGGTGTAGGATATCATCATTTCCTTGTCATCGCACTTCAATTCTATTTGCTGATTTCCTTTAACCCAGATGTAACGGGCGCATTCCTCTTGCTCCTCAATAGGAATTACAAAATCAGCAGGCCCATATTTCTTTTTAAACAAACTCACTGTCTGCTCCAAAACAGACTCTGGAGAACTATTCTTAGGTATTTTAGGTAAGCATTCTATACGATACAACTCATCTTCGTAGTAAAAGGTATCAAAATACACTCGAAGTTTGCCATCCTTAGGCAGTTTGAGATCGTAGACGAAGACCCTTGTATTCTTCGTTTTAAATACGCCGTATACCTTTTTCTTCTTGACCAATTTATTCTTGTAACGAACGACATCCATCCGACTCATTCCAAAAACGTGATCCAGAATACAGGTGTCATTGCGTTCGCCATTTTCCATCTCCTCTTTAATGCGTTCTGCTAGCTGAACTTCTAAAGGACGGTCATCGACAACTTCTTCCTTTGCGGTTTCTCCTGCACCGCCACCACAGGAGATGAATATCAGAGAAATAAAAAGTAGTAAAATGTTATTTTTCATAAAATGTTGTTTGCTGTTGCTGGAAAATCTTCAAACTCACCATTAACCATTATACGCGCTAAATTTCTTGTTCTTATCTTAGAAAAAGAGCCTAAAATTCTATTTTTAAGACAGTAATTCTCGGTTTCAAAAAAGCAATCGGAAGGTATTGGGTGTTTGCAAGAGAAGACGATAGCCTTCGAGGTTCTATAGCAAGGGGTTTCAACCCCTTGGTTCGTTAAAAACATGTTTTTTATGTCAAACCGAGAATTGATGCTTTTAAAAGGAAAGCAATGCCCTTTTTTGTATTCGAGACTATTAAGACTACTCAGCAACCAAATAATCGCTCATACCTTTAGTAGCATGTGTTTTCAAATTTCCATGCTCATCACCATAAATAAAATAAGCTTCAAGCCCCTTTCGAGCTTCGATCATAGCTATAGATTTTTCCAAGCCAGCAACCATGCAAGCCGTAGCAAATGCATCCGCTTCCATGCAAGTTCCAGCAATAATCGAAGCACTTAACAACTGGTTAAGCTCAGAAAAACCCGTTTTTGGATTAATGGTATGAGCATACTTTATGCCATCTTGTTCATAAAAATTGCGGTAGTTTCCCGAAGAGGCAATAGAACGATCCTTTAAGAGAATAACAGCATGAATATCATCCATTTTACCGCCCTCTTTTGGGGTATTGATTCCCACAGTCCATTCCTTATCAGGTCTACTTTTTCCTCTCGCACGGATTTCCCCTCCAATATCGATCAAATAATCCTTAATCCCCTTTTTTTCTAGGAATTTGCCAATCTGATCCACTCCATAACCTTTGGCAATGGCACTAAAATCCAATTGTGTTTTGGGATGATCCTTTTGGTATTGAATTTCCTCGCTATCATTCATCTCGAAAGATTCTACCTTATCGAATCCTACAAACTGCAATAAAGAATCAATGGCGTTGTTGTCCTTTACCTTTAGATTTCGTTCCGCATAACCAAATCCCCAATAATTGACTAAAGGCATAACGGTAGGATCAAAAGCGCCTTCCGTTTGCAAAAATATCTCTTTAGCCATGTTAAAGACAGCCTTAAAATGTTGTTCGCTTGTACTTGAGATATTTACACCTTCTTCTTGGCTATTAAATTTAGAAATCGTCGAGCTAGGAATATAAGTGGACAATTGTTTGTTGATCTCCTCTAGGAGTAAGTCAATTTCTGCTTGATAATTAAGTTGTTGTTTATCATTGTAGGCTATAGCATAGTAAGTTCCCATCGTTTCTCCCCTAAATTTTGTTGAGGAAATGGAACTAGAGTTAGGTTCGGTTTTACAAGCAAATAAACTTAACAGAAGCAGAGAAAAAATAATACGACTCTTTATCAAAGTGAGCTTGTTAAGTGAAAAATTGAGGGTATTTTGTTTCATGCTACAAATTTTAATAAAAACCTCGCCATTTCCTAACTATTTTGAAGCATTTTTTTGTTAAATCTTTCAGAACATGTAGAAGTCTAAGCGCCCCATTTTTTGCTTTCGACACTAAAACCCATAAAAAAATTCGGCTAAATCATCTCCCGATAACTTAGCCGAATTTTTTAGTTTAAAGTTAAGAGCAGGTCATTCCTAATTCCCTATTCGAGACTCTTACCTTCTAAAGTAGAAGTTGCCTTCTAGAGACGAGTTTTCCCAAGGGATTTGTTGTCCATTAGAAGAACGACGGACATTGGTTCTTACGATTTTGAAGACATCTTCAATCTTAAGCCCAGGCACGCGTAGCGCTTTGAGCAACTCTTGTGTATAAAGACCATTGACACCTTTTCCATCAGAAGCAACACCACCAGGAGACGTTGCGTAGGCGATGTAAGTGCCTACAGGAGCGATAGCGATACCCGCCAAACCGTTTTTCATTGAACGGTATTTCGTCGAATAAGGATTATCTCGACAAGCATCTAACACAACGATATTCATGCCGTTACCTGCTGTTTCTAACTCATCCAATAAGTAGCCCATGTGGACAGATTTGTACTTGATATCTTTCTCTTTACTGATGTCAGAACGAACAGGAACCAAGTAATTTTCTCCACCGATTTGCAAACCATGTCCGGCATAATAAACCATGCCTACACCACCACGTTCTTTCAGTTTCGCTCCAAAATCATTGATAGTCTCTTCCATTTGCTGACGATTGAGATCTGTTTTATGGATGACATCAAAGCCAACTAAGCGTAGTTCTCTCGCTAGAGAATCGGCATCATTCACAGCATTAGGCAGTTTGGCAAATTCATAATTACTATTTCCTATAACTAAGGCGGTACGATTTTCCGAACCTCTTGAAGCAACCGTGTGGTTGTTCATTGGAGCTGAATTGTAGACCAGCGTGAAATCCATCTTTTGAACATTATCCTTCACGTCAGAAGCTTCCACATTGAAGCGGTTTTGACCTTCATGTAGGGTTAAGCGCGCGGTAAATTGAGAGGTCTTACTACCGGGATTGGTCAAACGAGCAGCAGAACCCGAGACGCGAACACTCTTTATACCCGTTTCGTCCGTTACGACTCCTTGCACTGTAATCTCTTTTTCCTTAACCGTCACTGCCATTCCTCTAGAAATGGAGGTAGGAGAAGAAATCGTAATTTGAGGTGGATTCATATCTTTGTTTCGAACAATCGTTGTGACTGTAGTTTCTTGTCCTTTGACTTCGCGAACAAAGACGCCATTGGCCCAAAGTCCCACTTTCTTTTGAAGATTAGGCAAGTAGTAAGCACCTTTACCATCTCGTTTACCATTTTTCCACTCTCCGATGTATTTTCTTCGATCAGGCCAGATGTACGTGCCGTTTCCTTGAAACTTTCCATTGACAAAATTACCTTCATAACTTTCGCCATTAGAAAGAACTAGTTTCCCAAAGCCGTTGATACAGTCGCCCACTTGACAGCCTTTACGTTTTGGCGTTGAGCTAGTTGTCGTAGTAGATGAAGAACTACTAGTGGTAGGGCGAGTACTTGTAGTAGGCGTTGGTTTCGGTTTTGGCTTAGGTTTAGGCGTGCTAGAAGCTACAGCAGAAGGTGGTTCTTGGCTCTTAAACTCACCATAAGCCCAACGGCCCCTTTGCGTTCTTCCATCGGGGAGCGTCAATAAACCATGGCCATGTTGGAAGTTGTTGAGCCATTCGCCCTCATATCTAGTCCCATTTGCCCAAGTATATACCCCTTGGCCAGTTATTTTTCCATCTACAAACTGTCCTGTAAATTTATCGTTGGTTGGCCATTGATAAGTACCTGTTCCATTGTAACAATCCCCAGAAATACATTTTCCATTTTGTGCGTAAGAAGAAGTTATGCTTCCAAGGAAGAAGAGCAGTCCTAATGCCCATATTTTTTTGATTGTTAGATATTTCATGTGTTTATTTTGGTTGTCCAAGGTGATCCTTTAAGGTGTTTTTAGCAGCTACGCCACATCCTACTTATCCTTTATGCAAGAACTTTGCCAGCTCTATAAAAAATTCACCTTAAAGATAAGAAGTAATATCAAGGAACGGAAAATAGTTAGGAGTTAAAAGTTAGTAGTTAAGAGTTGTTCCGTCAGGACGTATTTCACGTAGTTAAAAAACGCAATGAGAGCATCTCTTTAAATAGTTAGGAGTTAAAAGTTAGTAGTTAAGAGTTTCGTCATGGACGTATTTCACGTAGTTAAAAAAACGCAATGAGAACAACGCTTTTAATAGTTAGGAGTTAAGAGTTAGTAGTTAAGAGTTGTTCCGTCAGGACGTATTTCACGTAGTTAAAAAACGT
>JAHDHB010000131.1:10456-12803 GCA_020631545.1 Saprospiraceae bacterium
AGTTAGTAGTTAAGAGTTGTTCCGTCAGGACGTATTTCACGTAGTTAAAAAACGTAATGAGAGCAACGCTTTAAATAGTTAGGAGTTAAAAGTTAGTAGTTAAGAGTTGTTCCGTCAGGACGTATTTCACGTAGTTAAAAAACGTAATGAGAGCAACTCTTAACTCTTAATTCCTAACTCTTAACTAAATTAAATGTGTTCAATTTCCAAGACGATGGGGACGATGGTTCCAGAAGTGGCTGCTGCTGAGAAGCTCAAACGTCCGTCATTCTTGTATTGTATATGACTCGAAGGAACGATTTCGTCCCCTAGTACTCTATAAAGTCGTTGCATGAAATTTCCGTAAGTACTGGCCATTTTTTGCATGACAGAGTTGATAGCCAGTGGCTTGCGAGAATACAAGACACAAAGATAATCTTTGCCGGTATTATGATCTAGGGTATACATTCGATTGCCACCAGGCAAAGCATAACGGTCAAAAACACCGCCAACCATAGGCGTTTGGGCTTCAAGCGGGAAAAGTAAATTACACTGTTGCGTAAGGTCGGAGCTGATCACATAAACATAAGCAGGCTGGTCATTGTCCAAAAACAATTCGTAATTCGTTCCTGAATAAAAAGGCTCTTGAGTTTGATAGAGATTGCCATCCAATTTTGTTTTCACACTCTTTCCGCTCACTTCTAAGAGGAGTTGTCCAGAAAGTTTAGCCGTTGCGTGAGCATACTCCTCCGCTGGTCTTGTTTTTGAAGGTGTGGCAGGTTTTGTACTACCACTCGCAGGCCCTTCAAACATCGAACCTAAACTATAGGTGTTGGTTGATTTTGGAGGTTTTGTACTCTCCGAATTACTTGACGTAGAACTAGTCGTACTAGCTACGCTAGGAGAGGTGGTCGTGGTGGTGGCCACTGGACGCATATGCTCTGGAAACTTAATGTAATGGCGATATTTGATAGCCGCGTAGTTTATTCGAGCATATTGCCCCCGAGTAAATTGATCGCGGCAACCAATGACCGAATAAGCCATAATGTTACGTGGCTCAGGTTGATAGGGATCGCCATAGGCATCACGTTCATTTCGAGTATACCGACAATCCGCATCGACTTTTCCAAAAAGCATCGGATCCGCAGCCGTATCACACAAACCATCTCCAGCGGAGTCACAATTCCTTCTATCCGAAGCTCTTGTGACGTATTCGTCTGGTTTGCTATTATTGCTTCCGTGGGTGTGAAGCAAGGAAAAGTAATGCCCCATTTCATGCACCAAGGTAGCCCCATTCAGTACACAATCATTTCGCAACATCAAGCGATCATTGTTATAGGAGTAAGAATGTTCTGTTGGATATTGCGCATAACCACAAACATTGGCTCCAAACTTATAAACGGCATTAAAAAAGTAGAGATTGATCACATGTTTCAAGTCATGATTCTTAGCTATCTCCTTCTCATCTTTTGAATTGAAATTGTAATAACGGTCGCTTTTTATCGTTTCAACATCATCCAAGAGGATAAAACGAATATTTGCATTGATATAATAATAGTTCAAATCATCAACTGCATCCTGTACATCCTTTTTGGTGATGCCTCCTGTCCCACTGCTTCGAGTAACGATATGCGCCTTGATAGGATAATCTAGAACACCTCTAGTACTTCCATTGTTAAAACTGCGCATCAAGGGCGCTTGTTGAATTATTTCCTCTAAATTTTCGTCTGTTATTTCCGCTCCACAGCCTTGCGCATCAGCATGTTGGACGACAAAGGCGAATAGGGCGAATAGTAGCAGGCTGTATCTTTTCATCTTCTCAGCGTTTCTATTATGGTGAATTGATTCTTTAAAAATAAATTCCGCTCAAAATGTGCAGAATATTGAAATTGTTTTTTCTCTCCTTCCTTGATCCAAGTAAAGTGTAGAAAGATTTCGATTTTCCGAAGGAAAATCAAAGCCTAAAGACGGTAAATCCCTCTACGCTATACCCTATACTATCTACAAAGAAAGCAGCTTTGCTGCAATTGTGAAGGTTTTCCAAAAATAAAGGATTACCATCTAATATGGAAGAAGAACAAACAATTTATTAACGTCAATTTTAAAGCCGCAATTGCATTGTTTTGACTTTATGCCTGTTAAAAAAATGTTATTCGGTGTGAATGAGTGTTAAAACCTTAGTGTTCTTCGATATCGGATGAACACTAAGGTACGCGGACACTCCAAAAGACTGTAAAAAATTCC
Organism: Saprospiraceae bacterium; assembly: GCA_020631545.1. GTDB lineage: Bacteria > Bacteroidota > Bacteroidia > Chitinophagales > Saprospiraceae > JAHDHB01. The sequence continues at coordinate 12,680 of JAHDHB010000131.1, forward strand.
AAGGAAATATTTTGAAGCTACCGCACAAACGCTTATCTTTGCATTCGCCTCGCTGAAGGTAAAGCCAAATTTGGGGGATTAGCTCAGTTGGCTAGAGCGTTTGACTGGCAGTCAAAAGGTCAGC
>JAHDHB010000132.1 GCA_020631545.1 Saprospiraceae bacterium
TCTACTTTGCTGATGGAATTTTGACCGAACATGAAAGTGAAGATAATGATGTCATTTGAGCAATTTTTCATCGCTCCTCATGCGGTAGGTTACCACCTAGAGCATCATCTTTTTCCTGGTGTCCCTTTTTACCATTTACCCAAGCTGCACCGATTGTTGATGGAACAAGAAATTTATCAAGCGGAAGCTCACATTACGAAAGGGTATTTGTCGGGTTTGTTACAGGAATTGGGGAGATAGTTGGAAAACCTAGTAGGACAGGGCTGATTTTACATCATAAAAAAATTGTATTTTTTCATTAATTCCTACTTTCTACAGTAAACACAAGGCAAAATTCGTGGGTGTACCATTTTTTTTAAGATTGAGCGGTTATCGTGTTACATTTTTATTTTTATACCGTCAGAAGCTAGTAGACAAATATGGGTAGCATGATTGGGTAGGAAGATAAAAAATCGATTTTACTCAGGGTTAAAAATGAAAGTATTAGGATTTAAGATGGAAAATTGATTTCTTTTGAAATTGATTTAAAAAGCTTGAATGTTACTTTAGAATTTTTATTAATTTTGCATCCAATTTGTAATTCTTACGTAAATAAGTGTATTCAAGGAAACTAACTACTAATGAACTATTTTATGATGATGAATAAATCACCTCTTTTCAGAATGGCCATTTTGATGGCTCTTACTTGTGTTTTTGCCTGTAATCAGGATAATGCAACGGCTCAAAACGAAGCTAAAGCCACTAGTGCTTTAAGTGCCCATGATCAACCCGTGAAGAAAATACAAAAGCCAGGGTTGTCTTCTTCAGAATTAGCAAAACTGACTCGTTTTCAGGATGAAGCGAGTGGGAAGTTTGGCTATAAGAATGAACGAGGCGAAATTATTACCCAAGCCGTTTATGATGCAGCTATGGCGCATCGTGAAGGAAATTTAGCTCGTGTGATGAAGGATAAAAAATTTGGTTTTGTAGGTCTTGACGGGAAAGAAGCTGTCGCTTGTCAATTTAGTGATGCAGGTGCTTTTTCTGAGGATTTGGCAGCTGTAAAAGTAGATGGTAAATGGGGCTTTATCGATGAATCTGGAAATATGGTGATAAAACCATCCTATGATTTTACTTTACGCTTTAATGAAGGAATGAGTTCCGTGCAAAAAGGAGGGAAATGGGGCTATATCAATAAGAAAGGCGAAGAAGTTGTTCCTGTTAAGTATAATGCAACAGGGTATTTTAATAATGGGCTGGCTTCTGTCATGCTAGGGAAAAAATGGGGCTATGTAGATGCAACGAATAAAACCATCATTCCTTTTGAATATGATAGGGCTGATCCTTTTGGAATGTCTGAGAAAAACGCGGGACGAGTGACCGTAGGAGACAAAACTTTTTATATCAATAAACAAGGAGAATGTGTGAAAGACTGTAAATAAAATTCAATTTTGGTCTTTTTCATAGTTTTCTATGTGATAAATTTAGCCTAAACAGTGCTCCGAAACCTTCGGTTCTGTTTAGGCTATTTTTTTGGAAAACATGGAATTAGTGATATACCTTTCGTCGAATAAAAGCCTTCTTTAATCTTTTTTTTCTACTTGTTGGTCATTTTTTTTGCTTGATATGTGTTGGTTTTCTCTCTTTTTTAGCTAAATTTATAACAATTCTTGCTGCTAGCAGGGATATTCCTATCTACGACTAACTATTTCTTTTCAAAAAATCATTTTATAGAATTGATTAATGTCTCCGTTTATCACTTTTCAAAGTGATGGGTGGTGGTATATATATGTTTAATGTTACGGGCGTGAGGAACCTGTAATTTTACTGACTGCCTGATTAAAGCTGGAGGACTTTAGGGTAGTCAGTTTTTTTTGCCCTGGCAAGTGCTAATTAAATATATGTTTTGTATTTTTGTTTTATGTCATCTGTATTTCAGTATTTTGTTTTGCTCTTCTAAGTGAAGTTACTTTGTCAAGGCTCCTGTTTTTGGCAACTATTTTCCCATTATTATTAATTAAGAATCACACTATTATTAGGCAATTACGGCTATTCGCTGTATTTTTGCCCTTTATTTTATATTAAGCGTAATAACGTCATTGGGTAATGACGTTTATTATCGCCTATTTTTTAAATAACTATGAACTATTTTTCTTTTATTTTTTTCTTTCTAGGGTGTTTTAGCATTGTTGGATGTACGAGCACTACAGAAAAGCCCCAAGATTCCTCCAAAACAGTGGAAGTGAAAGACAAGCCTTTAACTGAAGTAAAAAACAAATCAATACTATTCTTTGGAAATAGCTTGGTTGCAGCTTATGGACTTGATATGGAGCAGGGTTTTCCAGCTTTGATTCAGCAAAAAATTGAAGCACTCAATTTAGAGTATTCTGTCATAAACGCAGGATTGAGCGGAGAAACTTCTGCTGGAGGATTGGAACGGGTAGATTGGATGCTGCGGAATGAAGTGGCTATCTTTTTCTTAGAATTGGGTGCGAATGACGGCTTGCGTGGTCTTGATCCGGCATCTACCAGTAAAAATCTTCAAGGGATTATCGACAAAGTGAAGGCGAAATATCCCAAGTGTCAAATAATATTGGCCGGAATGGAAGCACCTCCTAATCTAGGATCTACTTATACGACAGCGTTTAGAAATGTTTTCAAAGCCTTGGCTAAGAAAAATGATTTGCCAATTGTTCCTTTTTTACTAGAAGGAGTGGCGGGAGAAGCGAATCTGAATTTAGCAGATGGCATTCATCCTAATGAAGAAGGGCAAAAAATAGTAGCGGAAAATGTATGGAAGATCTTAAAACCCTTGTTGTAAAACGGAGGGTATCATTACAAGAGTCCACTCGGAAAAACAAAATACGATGTAAAATTTAAGAAGTATGATGTTTATTATTTGCTAGCAAATAAAAATTTACGTCAGGAGGGATTCATACATCGTACATCATAAATCGTATTTTTTCATTTTTTCTTACTTTTCGGAGTGAACTCATGCAACTAAAGTAGCTGTTCAATAGCTTGATTTTCAATTTATCTACTTGGGATTTTATCTTCAAAAAACAATAAGACAAAAGCATGTGAATAGTGGAGCTGCTAATTCTTAACTCCCGATAACTATCGTGGAAAATTCTTAACTACCTACAAGTCATGATAAAATTTTCAATTGAACAAGATGACATTCAAGATGTCATGAATGAATTGCGAGAAGCTAATCTTGCTTTTTTGCAAATTTATCCAGGTGATTCTGCTGCTCGTCAGCCTGTGCATACGGTATATGGTGGGGCACATTTATTCCGTGCAAATACTGCCGAAAACCTAGGTAAAGCCGCCTTGAAATCATTGAACGCTAATGTGCAAGATTTTACGATATTAGCAAGGGCATTAAAACTGCCTGGGTATAAGAAATTGCCAAAGAACCCACGGAAAGCGGCTAAACTGCAACAAAAGTTGGCGGAGATGACGGAGGATGAGCGTAGGCAAGAAGAAGCTTGGTTGCCCTATACTGTTTATCAAAAGATTATACGCAAATTGGAAACTGAGCCTGTAGAAGATTTTCGGATTGATTTTGAAGATGGCTTTGGTAACCGTTCGGATAAGGAAGAAGATGAAACGGCTGTTCAAGCTGCAAAAGAAGTAGCTAAGGGGAGGTCAATGAATCAACTACCGCCATATATCGGTATTCGAATTAAACCGTTTACAGAAGAATTGAAGACACGTTCTATTCGGACGTTAGATATTTTTCTGACGGCTTTGGTAGCGGCGTCAAATGGAAAGTTGCCCAATAATTTTATTGTTATGCTGCCTAAAGTAACAATACCTGAGCAGATAACGGCCTTGGTTAAAATTTTTGAACTTCTAGAGCATAAATTAAAGATCCCTGCCCGTTCTTTGAAAATGGAAATGATGGTGGAAACCACCCAAGCTATAATGGATGCTGATGGGGTGAATCCATTGCGTCGATTTATTCAAGCAGGGGAGGGGAGGCTTATCGCTACACATTTTGGTACGTATGATTATACGGCTTCTTGCAACATTACTGCGAAGTACCAAACAATGGATCATCCTGTTTGTGATTTTGCCCACCATATGACCAAAGTCGCTTTAGCACATACCGGTATCTTTCTTTCAGATGGTGCGACAAATGTAATGCCTGTAGGACCTAATCGGGGGGATGCTCTATCTTTTGCCGAGCAGGAGGAAAACCAAAATGTCGTTCATAGAGCTTGGAAAATGGGGTATGATCATGTTCGTCATTCTTTATGGAATGGATTTTATCAAGGTTGGGATCTTCATCCTGCTCAATTAGTGGTTCGATATGCGGCGGTATATACTTTCTTCTTGGAAAGTTTTGAAGAAGCTTCCCTGCGTCTAAGTAGTTTTATGGAAAAAGCGGCTCAAGCTACTTTAACCAGTGATATTTTTGATGATGCTGCTACCGGGCAAGGCTTGCTCAATTATTTTCTTAGAGCTTTGAATAGTGGTGCTATTTCGGAAAAGGAATTAGAGGGAACAGGTCTTACTTTGGAGGAAATCCAAACTCGTTCTTTCTATAAAATTCTGCAAAAGAGGAAAAATCAGGCTTAATTTGAGGACGAAGGACAAAGGACAAAGGACAAAGGACAAAGGACAAAGGACAAAGGACAAAGAAGCATCGAGATAGCTTTTGGGATTTATTTTTTTTGAGAGCTTGAAGTAGTACTTCTTTTTTTCTCCCTGTGGCTGAACTAAGTAGTCCTTTTAGTTTTTAGAAGCTGGTGTGAACACTTGATTAATCATTTACGCCAAAATCATAGCTTATGGCGGAGCGTTAGCGCCTTTATTACGTTTTTAGGGTATTAGAGGTGACCAGAATTGGGCTTTGCCGTCTAGTTTAATGAATGTTTATTTATAAAGTGTTGAAAAATTACACTTGAAAGCGTAGTTAGTTTTGGCAGACTGATTACTTCTTTGCTTATTGTCAAACCAAATGAAACGAGACTCGGGAATTTTTCTTGGGTCTTTTTTGTTACAAGTTATATAAGAATAAAATAGTTGTTGTAGGTTTTAGCGCTTTAGAGGCTATTTGTTTTAGTATTTTGGAGTGGGAAAACTATTTTTTACCTAAAAAGCTCATTGTTTTTAGGTGTTTTTGCTGCTGATTTTGTGACATTACAATGGTTGGTTATAGACTGAAAAAAATAAATTGATATTGTGGTGAAAAGGTTTGATATTAAAAGAAAACATTTAGTCTCTCCTTGCTACAAGAATAAAATAGTTAAAAAAGAACTCTTTTTTATACAGCAAAGTTTTTTCTATACTGCAATTTTTATTCTTTAACATTGCTTGATACTCACCCAAATCATATTGATGAGGATGTAAAATGTCTCCTGGTATTAATTTAAAGATGTGTTTGAACAGGGTGTAGTTATGGGCATCAATAGATACGATTAAACATCCTCCTGGTTTAGTGATTTCGACCAATTTTGAAAAACATAAATCCAAATCAGCCACATGATTAATAGCATTTAAGCAAAAAACCTTGTCGTACTTATTAGGTTGGCAATCAAATAGTTCTAGAGGTGTGTTGTGGAAGTTTACTAAAGGGTAATCCCCCTTTTTAAAATGCTTTAACTGAGCTTCATAGCTATCCAATAAAGGATCTAGGGCGTCCACCTTTTGCTCGTTCATGACCATAAAAATACCTGCTGGACCACACCCCGCATCTAGCACTTGCTCATTTTTTGAAAGCTTTAAATCTATCTCTTTTAATAGCTTATTCCAATACTTGCGCTTCCATTCTAAATAATCTTCTTTCGGCTTTTTGTTTAAATAGTTCTGCCACCACCGTATTTCGGCTGCTTGAGCTACTTTCCAACGAAGTTCATTTTTCATACGTGTAAAAAAGTTATGAGTTTGAACTTGCAAGTTACCTATAATTATCCATTTCTTAAATGGAGTCTACAAATAACTACCTTTTTGGCTATGGCTTTTTTGGAAAAATTATGTGATGAATAAAGAATGAATTTCTGGCCTTGTGAGCTTCATTTTTGAGGCCGTAGTATTTGGTCTGTCACAAAAGTGTAGAAATTAAAAACCCTTTGCTTTTTAATTTTCTGTTTCTTGCAGATAGAATTACTAATCAACCAATAACCACTCTAAACCACAAATGTCATGAAAAAGCTTTACTTTATTATCAGTCTTAGTTTCTTGTTTTCTTTTTCAGCTCAAGCTCAATTTATGGATAGCAGAGCCGAGCGTACTGCAAACCAAGAGGAAACGAATACCTCTCCTACTAGTATAGAGGATGCATTTATACTTGAAATTCAAGGGGTCAGCGTACCTTTTAAAGAAACTATCATGACCCAAAATCCCGAAAACATACTTGAAGATATTACACTTCCTAGAGGAGAGTACATGATTTTAATTTATCAAGAAGGAACACTTCTTAGCACGAGGAGGTTGTCCTATTAAACATTCTAATGATTAATTAGATAAAGGGTGGCTTTGGCCATCCTTTTTTTTTGCAAAAAAATGAATAACTTTTAGAATATCAAGCTAAATTAAGGTACGAATTCCCCTTAGTTTTTTAATTTTACACTTATGTAATATTTTTACAGGAATTTCTTCGCTTGTGCGCAAGGTTTTAACTAAAAATGATGTCTTCGCTCTGAATTAGCGGCTTTACCATCCTGTGATTTGCTTAATAAACTGAAAATTCAATTGGATGATTTTTGCAGTAGGTACGAAAGTCTCGTTTTTGCATACAGGAGAAAATGGTGTGATTACCGAGATACTAGGAGGGAATATGGTTAATGTGCTCTTGGCTAATGATGATATGGAAATACCTTCTCATATAGAAGACTTGATTTCCATTGAGCAAGGGAACTCGAAGAAAGAAGCTAAGAAGACTACTCGACAAATAAATGTAAAACCAAGTGTTCAGCCTCCTAAAAAAGTAGCTAAACCTCTTCCTAAAGTAGAAAAAGAAGTTCATAGAAAGCAAGAATTAGGCTATCCAGAAGTTTGTTCCTTGGCTTTTGTTACTCTAAATAAGGCCGATGGTGAAATTTATGCCTACGAGCTTTACCTAGTCAATCATACCGCACATACCTTAGTTTACCAATTTTCCTTAGAATTTCTCAAAATAGAGGAGGAATCAGGTAATGGAAAATTATCACCGTATAGTTATAAGCTTCTTGGAAAGATGCATTATTTACAACTAAACGATTCTCCGTCATTTAGTTTTATGAGTAAGGTAGCTACAACAGAAGACCGAGAGGAATGGGTGAAAAAGCAATTAAAAATTAAAGCGAGTTCTTTCTTTAAAAAGGAACAACAGACCCCTTTATTAAATTGTCGTGCTTACCTTTATACGCTTAGAGATGCCTTTGCTAAGAAGAATAAGCCTATTGATTTAGCTGCTTATACTAAGGAAAATGCTCCCAAATCAAACGAGGCAAAACCAGAGCCTGTCGTATTGTGGGGCGCAGTAATTTCTCCAAAAGAAGTAGCTGAATTTCCTTCCGAAATAGACTTGCACATCGAAAAATTATCTCCAAATCACGCACGATTAAGTAATGCTGAGATTCTACACATTCAGCTTAGGCGTTTTGATGAATATATGAGGAAAGCGCTTAGAAGTAGTGCTACTTCTGCCTTGATTATTCATGGAAAAGGTAAAGGGCGATTAAAAACCGAGGTTTTATACCGCTTAAAGGCTTATCCCGAAGTGACTCGAATAGAAGAAGGGTTTAAGGCAGGGGGAGCTACGATGATTTATTTTTAAAGAGGAGCAAAAGTGCTTGTGGCACTCTACAGAACTGCCATAAATGATGTAGGGGCAATCCGTTATGGTTGCCCCTACATCATTTATAGCATGCATGCTGAAAATATGGTTTCTCGTTGGTCTAAATTCATGAAGCAACCCGCCCGCTATAGCGGGGTATTTCATGATACTAGAAGGAGAAAAGGAAACACATGGCTTTCCTAATTTTTCTTACCTTTTACAAACCATTGTTTTGTACAATCAATTCTGCTAAATCATAAACCATGACTTCCTCTTGCTTCTCCTTGGCCTTTACTCCATCCGACATCATGGTTAGGCAAAATGGACAGTTAACGGCAACAATATCAGGCTTTAGCTCCATGGCTTCATCGATACGCTCCATATTTATCCGCTTCTTACCGGGTTCATCTTCCTTGAACATTTGAGCTCCACCAGCACCGCAGCATAAACCATTCGTTTTACAGCGTTTCATTTCGACAAGCTGGGTATCCAGTTGCTCTAATACTTTTCGAGGTGCTTCGTAAACACCATTTACTCGACCCAAGTAACAAGAATCATGGTAAGTAATGCGCTTGCCTTTGAAAGTACCTCCTTCCGTCATTTTTATCCGTCCACCGTCGATCAACTCTTGAAGTAGTTGAGTATGGTGGATGACATCATAATGGCCACCCAATGCAGGGTATTCATTCTTGAGCGTATTGAAGCAGTGAGGGCAAGCCGTTACTATCTTTTTGACCTTGTACATGTTTAAGGTCTCAATATTTTGCAAAGCTGTCATCTGGAAAACAAACTCATTGCCGGCGCGTCTAGCTGGATCGCCTGTACAACTTTCTTCATTGCCCAAAATGGCGAACTTAATACCTACTTCATTCAAAATCTTACAAAAAGCCATAGATACCTTTTGAGCCCTAGCATCAAAACTTCCCGCACAACCGACCCAAAAAAGAATTTCTGGTTCTTCACCCCTAGCGGCATAATCCGCCATCGTCTCTATATTCAATTTATCTTGCATGATTGATAGTCATTTTTTAATTAAATAGAAAAAAACATCCCAAGAGGTATCCCTCCATTCTCTAAGATTTTGTCCACTTATCGCGATCATCAGGTACTTGCCAAACAGCACCACTATTCTCAATACTCGTAAACATAGGCGTCCAATCTGATGGGCCAGCCGCTAAATCAAGTATTTCGTGTCTACGCAGTTGCAAAATAATATCCATAGGGTTTATCATAACAGGACAGGCTTCCACACAAGCATTACACGTTGTACAAGCATGAATTTCTTCATTAGAAATATAGTCGAAAAGACTTTTTCCATCATCGAAATTTTCCTTAGTAAGGGTAGTTGCCTTTTCTTTTTCTTCCTCCTTGACAGAATCCAAGTTGTTCGCATCTAAATGGCCTCCGATTTCATCGGCACGATCCCGAACATCCATCATGACTTTCCTAGGAGAAAGTTTTTTTCCAGTAATATTTGCAGGACAAACGGAAGAACAACGGCCACACTCTGTACAAGTATATGCGTCCAAGATGTTTTTCCAACTCAAATCCGTAACATCACTAGCTCCAAATTTGGGTAATTCCTCTCCAGAATCCATGGCACTTTCATCCATTTCGATCAAGCCCATCATCCCTTTCACTTCGTTCATAATCTCCGGCATATTGGTCATTTCTCCTCTTGGAGTCAATTTACTGAAGTAGACATTAGGGAAAGCCAATAAAATATGGAGGTGTTTTGAAAAGGGGAGATAGATAATAAAGGCAAAAACCATTAATATATGTCCCCACCAGCCTGCACGCTCAAGTATGTGTAAGGAACTTTCCGACATGCCTCCAAAAAGCATAGGCCCTAAGCCGCTACTTACAGCAAAGTTGTAAGAACCTAAGCCTTGTTGTTGGTGCAATACTTCATCTGCTCCATTCATAGTGAAAATGCAGACCAAAAGAATAAACTCACCATATAGTATAAGATTACCATCAAGCTTTGGCCATCCCGTCATTTCGTCCATATGAAATCGAGGAATTTTTAGCAAATTCCTTCGAGCCAAAAAGACAAAAGTAGCGACAAAAGCCAATACAGAAAGTATTTCTATAAAGCTAATGAGAAAGGTGTAAAAACCTCCGAGCCCACTACGAAAGAAACGATGTTGACCAAAAAAACCGTCTACAAAAATTTCTATCAATTCAATTTGCGTTAGCAAAAAGGCGGCATAAATAAAAAAGTGAAAAAGAGCGGGAATAAACCGTTTGAACATCTTTTTTTGGCCAAAGGCAATCAATAAAACATTCTTTATTCGCTCTCCTATATCTCCCTTTATTTCTTCATCCTTACCTAGGTTTACATTACGCCATATTACGGTGTATTTTCGGAAAGCGATGTAAAAGGTGAGCAAAACGAGTAGGGTAAAAACTATTTGTCCAACCATATTTCAACTTTTGCGTATAATTCGTTACTAGTTTGAGTCGACTGTTAATCTTACTCTTAGAAGGTAATAATTGTTCTTAAAAGACGGCATTAACTTTAGACTCTTTTATCTTCGAACACGAAAATACTAGGTATTTAATTGTTTAAAAAATAATTTTAGCAAAAATTCGCTATTTAGACTAAATACACATTGTGATTTAGTTAAGCGTTAAAAGTTAGTAGTACAGAGTTGGGGCAGCTTTAAACGCTATTTGCTGTTAATTCGGTATATTAATTGAGGGGTTTATTGGCAGTTAGCGCTGCATTATAGCCTATTCTAAAAAGAGCAGAACATCATGAGAGTTAGAACCATTTTTTCCGTACTATTTTTTCTTGCTTTCCTTAGTCCTTGGGCTACAAGTCAAGACCGTTATAAACTAAACTTGAGTTTACACTTGGAACTGGAAAGAATTGGGGAATCTGATAAGATGCTGCCGGTTTTTGTCAAGGGCGATTTGAATGTTATACAACGAGAAGTCGAGCTCCTAGGCGGGTTATATAAATTTGGGGTAAATAACATTGCCTCTACGGCTATTCCTGCCAATGAAATTAAATCGCTAGCTACGCATCCTAATATTGAACGTATTGAATATAATAACAATAAAGGTGTTGTGCTCAATGACTATCTACGTTCAAATAATAACTTGGATTCTGTTCATCAAGGATTAGGAAATTTACCTATGCCTTTAAAAGGGAATGGGGTGATCGTAGCAACCATTGATACAGGGATTGAGTGGAAACATCCGGATCTTCAAAATGCAGATGGCACAACAAGGATTCAATATATTTGGGATCAAATTGATACTACGGGGATTGCCCCAGCCAATTATACTTATGGCACCGAATGGAATAGTGCGCAAATAAATGCGGATACCATATCCCATGATCCTAATCGATCCTATGCACACGGCTCTAAAGTAGCTGGATTGGCAGCGGGTAATGGGAATGCTGTTGGCGCCTATGTCGGTGGCGCTCCTGAAGCAGAGCTTATTCATGTAAACATTAAATTCGGAGAAAACTTTTACAATAACTTCGCGGATGCGGTCTACTATATCTTTGAAAAAGCTGCTAGTCTTGGCAAGCCTTGTGTTATTAACTCCAGCGTAGGAAGTTATCGGGGAAGTCATGATGGCTATGATTTGGCTACAGAACTAATTGAAAATATCTTAGCAGCAGATAATGGTCGGGTCTTAGTCCAAGCCGCTGGAAATGGCGCTACTACCAAGCAGCATTTAAGTTATCAAATAACCCAAGACACTGCTTTTACTTGGTTCAAATACACCACTTTATATGAAAATATAAGCTATGATGTCTTTGCGGATACCGCTAGTTTTAATGATGTATGGTTTGCCTTAGGTGCTAGGGATCGTTTTAACTTTACTTATTATGGTGAAACGAAGTTCTACAACATTTTGGAAGACATGGACATCTCTTTGGCAAATCCTATTGATAGCATCATTGATACACTCGTTTATAAGGGAGGAGAAGAAGCGATTATTAAGTTGTATGCAGAATTGGTTGATGATTCTTACTACATGTTTTTTAGTATGGATAGCCCTTCGATGTCGAATGATTATTGGGATTTAATTACGACGGGGAGTGGTCGGTTTCATATCTGGAGCCATCGTTCTTACATTGGTACTTCTACGATAATGAATGAAAGTGTAGTTCCTGATGTAGCTACCTTACCGAGTGTGGTCAATTATAGATTTCCTGATAATGATTATACCATTGTTGATGGGTGGAACTGTTCTGATCAAGTTATTTCAGTGGCTAATTATAACAATGCTACCTTTCTCACCATGTATGACTCTAGTACCTTGTACAATGGCCCGAATATGGGGATAGGATTTGAACAAGGTTCTAGGACCATTTATTCGAGTGTAGGGCCAACGAGGAAAGAAATTCAAAAACCTGATATTGCTGCTTCTGGTGAGCATTCTTTTGCCCTAACAAGCTTAGACCGTTTAGATTATCAAAGAATAAATGGACAAGATCGGGTAGCACCAGAAGGATGGCATGTATTGATGGGGGGCACTTCTGCTGCTGCTCCAGTTGTAGCGGGAGCCGTGGGCACTTACTTAGAACTTTTTCCGAATGCCACTCACTTGGAGGTAAAGGAGGCTTTAGAATCGACAGCCAAAGTCGATAGCTTTGTTTTGGATAATTATCCGCCTGTACCCAGTTACTATTGGGGCTATGGCAAATTAGATGCTTATCGTTTGCTTTCAGAGCATATTTTTTATGGCTGCATGGATTCTACAGCATCAAACTACGATTCTGTAGCCAATTTTGATGATGGTTCTTGTTTTTTCTTAGGCTGTACCGATACTACTGCTGCGAATTACGATCCAATGGCAGATACAGATGATGGCTCTTGCATATTCCTAGGTTGCACCGATACCACGGCAATGAATTATGATCCAATGGCGAATATGGATGATGGTTCCTGCATATTCCTAGGCTGCACCG
>JAHDHB010000133.1 GCA_020631545.1 Saprospiraceae bacterium
TTTTTTAATTTTTCTTGGTTCTTAACACAGCATCTCGAAGGCTACCGCCTTCTCTAGCGAACACCTGATAGCTTCCTATTGCTTTTGTCAAACCGAGAATTGCTGACCAAATTGGGCAGATCGAAAGAATACTAAAGCACGTTTGGATAGAAAAGCAATAATTAAATCAGGCTAAGGCAAACTTAATCCCTTCTTATTGACTTACCTTTTACTTGACATCTATAATTCATTTTTTGGGGATTTAAATAGTCCCTAAACGTTGGAAATCGTACATCGTAAAATCCTCCCACTCAAGCAGATCAAAAGCAATGGCTGTTTTTTCGATATGTTAAAGTTTTAAAAAAGTCAAAATATTTTTATGGAATTTCGGCTTTCTCGATACTTATATATAGAGGTGCTTTTTTGAAAAACCTATTTGATAAAGCTCAGAAAACTCTTTTTTTTCATCAAAAAACACCTTTTTCAGTATGATTATCAAAGAAAAGTATATCAGCCTATTGACAGACTACGGTTTTAAGCTTATTTTTGGGACAGAAAGCAATAAAGAGTTTCTGCCTCATTTTCTAAACCAAATCTTACCGCCTAGATTCCAGATCAACGGTTTGAGTTTCATCCCAAACGAAAACCTAGGCGATAAAGAACAAGATCGAAGAGCAGTTTTTGATGTCTATTGCGAAGGATTGGACAAGGAACGTTATGTTCTAGAAATGCAAAACAGTTCACAACCTTTTTTTAAGGATAGAAGCTTGTTTTACACGTCCTTTTCTATACGGGAACAAGGAAAGAAAGGAGACTGGGATTTTGAACTAGCCCCTGTTTTCACCATTTCCATCCTCAATTTTCGTTTTAGCGATAAAAAAATCAGAAAAAAGAAACGAATTCTTCATAATGTTTACCTTAGAGATGAAGATGGTGATATTTTTTACGAAAAACTAGGGCATTATTACGTAGAACTCCCTAACTTTGAAAAAAGTATAGATCAGGTCGTAACAAATTTTGATAAATGGCTGTTTTTGTTTACAGAACTACCTAAACTTAAGGAAATTCCAGAAGGTTTCGAGGATCCTATATTTCAAAAATTATTCCGTATTACTGCTACAGCAGCTCTTTCTCCTGCTGAACAGAAGAAATACATTAAGAGTATGAAAAGTATTAACGATTATAACAATTCACTGAAGCACCAACATACTAAAGGCTACAAAAAAGGCTTAGCTGAACTTGCTCAATATAAATATAACGCTGAAAAAGAGCGTTCAGAGATTATGCAACAAAAAATGGATGCTGAACGCAGGGTTGAAATGGCCATGCGAAAAGCTGAAATCGAACGCATCGAGAAACTAAAAGCTAAGCGAAAAGCTGAGATTGAACGCCAAGAAAAAATTGAAGCTAAACGAAAAGTCGAAATCGAACGTCAAGAAAAAATTGAGGCTAAGAAAAAAGTACAGATGGCTGCAAAGCGACTAGAAGTCAAAGGAATGTCATTGGAAAATATTGCTGACCTTTTAGACCTATCCATAGAAGAAGTTCGAGAGCTTTTATCTTAGATTTAGCTTATCTCAGGCTAAAACTATCTAAACTCAAGGAAATTCCAGAGGGTTTAGAGGATCCTATTCTTCATTTTTTTCACTCCTCATAAAATCTGTTTGTATCTTTTGGAACGTAGGGCAAAAGCTTTTTCGCTGCCTTCCATTACATCACAAATCTCTTTGTTGATAATGGGGTTTTCTACCGTTCCTTCACAGTAAACGGCTAGTTTTTTACTCTCCGAGTTCATGGATAAAATGTATTCTGCATCGCCATTAAGAGGAATATTGGCATTGTGTGTGACAACGATGATTTGGCGTTTCTCCTTCACTTGCCGTAGGCGATCTACGATGAGTTCATAAACAAGGCGATTATCGAGGTCATCTTCGGGTTGATCAAGCAGAAGTGGGATTTTTCCTTGGGAAAGAATGATCGTTAAAATGGCCGTTGTTTTTTGGCCAGCGGATGCTGTGGACAAGGGTTTGTAGGTATCAGCGCCAGAAGTCTTATATTGAATATCTATTTCATCTTCAGGGATTAATAAGTCTATTTCATCCATTTGTGCTTCTGTCATATTTTTGACGAGTTCCTCAAATCGTTTTTTGACTCCATCGACCTTTTCACCTCGTCGAATTTTATAAAAAACGTCATGTACTTCTTTTATTTTTTGCTCTACTTCACCAGAGAAACACAATTCAGAAAGGGTGTAAATATCGTTAGCGTAATAATTAGCCCGATCTATTATCGTTCTTAATTTATACTCGAAATCGGCTATGTTTTGAAAAGGTTTTATGAGAATTTTCACCTTATCGTTTTGCAGTAAATTGGCCACATAAACTTGTCGTAAATTGGAAATTTTCTTGCATTTTCGAAAAAAAGACCGTCTTAGTCTAGCTTTTTCAGCCTTCACAGCACCTAAATTAGCTTCTACCTCCAAAATGTCCTTCAATTCTCCTTCTTTCTCCGACTTGGCAACGGTTAGTTTTTCAAAATTTGCAATATCATCAATCCCTTTAGCTTCCAATTCTGCCTTTTGCAGCTCAAAATCATTTAGATTTTTATTGAAATCTTGTTTCCAACGACTAGTAGGAATGGCCGCCTCGTATGTACTGCGCAATTTTTCTGCTTTTTGTTGAAGAGCCACTAGAGCCTCATTTATTTCAGCATACCCTTGGTTTACTGCTTTGGTTATTCCATTTATTTCATCAGCATGAGGCCCCTCAAAAAGAGTTCGATTAGGCATAGCTAGTTTAATCGTACGTCCGATTTTTTCCAATTTTTTCTCTTTGCCTTTTATTTCTGCTAAAAAAGCTTGGATAGCTTTTTCTTGACTCCCAAATCGCTCTTTTTCAGAAAGCAGGGAAGCAATTCCACTTTTTTTATACAATTTTATGCGTTCATTAAAATCGTTTATTTCGGTATTTATTTTTCCCTTTCCATGAATTTGCTGCTCCATTCTTCTAATCAATGCCGCTTTTTCTAAGTAAGATTTTCTAGTAATCTTCCGTTCTTTTACGAGTCTAGCAATTTTTGGAATTGAACTATCGATGCGCTCTTTTAAGGAATTGGGTGCTTGGGCTATTTCGTAAATTTGTTTCTGCGAATACTGTTCAAAATTGAAAAAATCGATATAAGCATCGGCATCTTCCAAGAACCATTTTTGAGATGCTGGATCAAATTTTTGAATGGTAATTTCTTGTTGATCAGAAGCTTTTATTTTTTGAGCTGTAATCGAATGCAAAACCTCGTTGCGAACAAATTCTACAACAATTTTACTCTTAGGTGTTAAAACTCCTTTTTGTGTTTTTTGCTCGACGGGCTTGTAAAATGCCTTGTGGTCGGCTATGATCTCCTCCAAACTTTGAAGATCCGAGGTTTTATCAAAAATCCCACGTATAAAACGCAAAATACTTGATTTTCCACTGCCTCGCCCTCCGATTATCGACGTGAGTTGGGGACTAAAATCAATTTTCAAGGGTATTTCTCCATTCGTAATGGTGGTGTTTGAAATGGAGATGGATTTTATCCAAAGATTAGGCATTTTATAAGGAGGTGAAGGAGCAACTAAATCCGTTTTCACTCGAAGTTCAGGAAGCAGAAAGGCTTGTCGTAGACTTTCCAATGTTGGCTTTGCCCCCATTTTTATCCATGTAAAACGCGCTGTTTGTGCATCCGAAAACGTTGCTATCGTTACGTTTTTATCAAAAGCAAGGTGTACGGCTTGATGCCAATTTCCTATTCGAGTAAAATCAAGACTTGAATACAGCTTACCATAGTAATCCTTCAATTGTTTTTTCAACTCCACATCCCCTTCTACTTGCAAATCCTTCTCTAAGAACATTTTATGCACAACTTGTACCGTGTTGACATAAGGCAACTCAAAAAATGATTTCAAATTACTAGTACTTATCGTTCCTAGACCATGAAAACCGTCAATATGTGCAGGAATGATGAGTGCATTATGGTCGTTGGCGATTTGGGCAACTTCAAAAATACTTAGCGGAGTTCCTTCCTCTTCATCCCCAAACCTTTTTCGTTCAATATGGCAACGAATCAAGAAGTCATGAACATCATCCGTCGTTTTTTCGGTATCAAATAATACCAACAAATGTACTTTCGATGTATCACATATAATCTTCACTCCAGGGAAAACCGTCAATTGGGTTCCTATCGCCGCCAATTTTATGGCATCAACCATTTTGCCTGAATTAAAGTCAGTTATGGCTACGCAATCGAGTCCTCGATCCAGCATAGTTTGAACCCATCCCTTTGCTGTTAGGCTTTGATTATTATTGTTGTTAGCTAGATTGGTTTGGAGATGAAAATCACATTTCTGCCATCTTGTTCCCTTGAATAGAATGGAGTTTGCCATGAAATCTAATAATTGTTTGGGTAATAAAGTCCCGATTAAAATAAGGAATTAATTAGGCCTTTGGGCAAAATCTTCTACGTTTTTTGGTCAGAAAATGAAATTGATGTTCTTGTCTAAAATCGTTAAATCAGCAAGACTGCCATCGTACGGCTACCAAAGTAAGGTAAGATTTCCAGAATATTGCGCTACACTGCCATCCACAAACTCTACTTCGGCTACATAAACTAGAACGCTAGGTTGTAACGTTTTTCCATTTACCTTGCCATCCCATCCATATTTGGGGGCATTCGGTGGCGTGTTTTGAGCTTGGAAAACTAGGCCTCCCCAGCGATTGTAGATGGAGAGTTGGCGGATTTGAGCAACGACGGAACCTCCAAAAACATAGAATAGGTCATTGATGCCATCGGCGTTGGGCGTGAAGGCGTTAGGAATGTAAACAGGACGTTTAGGATTCACCGTAATCGTAATTGAGTCTGTGGCCACGCAACCTTTTTCAGTGAAAATATCAATGTAATAAGTAGTCGTTTTTACTGGGAAGGCAGTTGGATTTGGGCAGTCATTACAACTCAGCATTTCGCTAGGGCTCCAAGTGTAAGTGTGGGCTTCCGTTGTATTTGTGATAGCCTGTAAATCAATCGAATCGCCTAGAGGAATAAGTTGATTTGCCCCTGCTTCTACTTGAATTTCAGCAGGATCGACAAGGCTAACGGATTGGCTTAATTCACAACCGAAAGTGTCACGTACAGTCACCTCATATTCTCCTGCGGATAAATTAGTTAGAAAGGAATCTGCTTGAAAATTGATACCGTCTACACTATAGTCGAAGGGAGGGTTTCCACCAAGTACAGCTACTAGAAGACTTCCCGTTTCATCGCCAAAACATTCATTTTCTTGGACTTCGATATTGGCAATTTCTACTGGATTCGGTTCGTTGATGAAGGTGCTGGCTGTTTGACTACACCCCTTGGTATCGGTGGCGGTTAGGGTGTATTGACCTGAGGATAAATTACTAGCGATTTGGTTCTGCGACCCCGTATTCCATTGATAACTGTATGGTGGTGTGCCTCCGCTCAGCATTGCGGTAGCGAAACCATTCCGCTCTCCATAACATGCGATTTCAACAGTCTCAATATCAAGTAAAAACGGAAAGGGTTCTCCTACGATGATGTTGGAGAAATTGCCTTGACAGCCATTCGCATCTTGGACTGCTATATCGTAAGTTCCTGCGGGGATATTACTTAGGGTATTATTCGTTACAAAACCATTTCCATCTTGAAAATCATAGCGATAAGGCGCTTGGCCATTCGAGATATAAATGGAAAGAACACCATCGGTAAAACCATTACAAGAAGGTTCTTGAATAAATGGTAGGCTAGGCTCTAGCTCTAATTCTAGTTCCTTGACTTCAATTACTTGAGTGATTTCACAAAGATTGGCATCCTGAATAACAACGACTTGACTACTTACAGGAAGATTGGATAAGGAATTTTGTGTATTAAATCCTGTGTTGTTCCAATTGTATAGATAAGGCGGTGTGGCTCCTGAAATATTTAAAGTTATCGCGCCGTCCATTCCACCTCCACAAGTAGGTTTCGTGAGGTCTACGCCAATACCAAAAGGTAGAGGAGCATGAATTGGGATAGTTATGCTTGTGTCACAACCTATTAAATCTGTGATCGTTACGAGGTATTCTCCTACGGTAAGATTGCTGATATTCGATGAGGTACTACCAGTATTCCACAGGTATTCAAAAGGAGAATTATCTCCGTTTACCATTAAGTTAATAAAGCCATCATTGCCATTAGCGCAAGCTAAATCTTGAGTTACAGGGTTTACGCCAAAAGGTGTACAGCATTTTTCTACTTGAATATCAAGTGTTTTTGTAATCAAACATCCTTGCTGACTTTCTACCGTCATGACGACTGTTTTCATACCTGCCGTGGTATATTCTACTTGGTGAGGGCCAAAACCTGTGGCAGTAGGAGGCAAGGCATCAATACCAAAATTCCATGACCAATTGACCACTGGACTGAGGGGGAAAGCTGCATCAGAAAAAGAGACGGTTTCTCCTTGGCAAATCGGGCTGGGTGGTACAGCCAAAATATTCGCTTCTGGTCCTTGAAAAGTTCCTGTTCCTCCAAATTCTATGGAAAAACCATCTCCCACAGAGCTTAAATTATTGATTAACAACCCATAACTATTTCCTGCGGTCATATTGAGTGGCTGAATGAAATTATCATCGCTGGGATCACATCCTTGAATTTCTATGGCATCGGTAGCCGAGGTACTTAAGCCTGTAGCACCATGACAGGGCGTTGGATAATTAGAAATGGACTCTCCTGAAGCCATGCAAAGCAAAGGGGTCTTAGCATTACAATCGTTCATGCCATTCGGCAATTCATAGATGACAAAATCTATATCATCCGTTGGATTTAAAGGAGTTAGGATAAAGGTTAAGGTGCCAGAGGTAGCGGCTGTCCAGACAAACCAAGTAGAATTGGTTTCAGAATTGCCGCCGATATCCAAGCAAGTTCCAATAGCTTCGTTCGAGTTATTGCCTGTCCCTACCATGTTTTGAATGACGAAGGGCGATTTATCGCAAAGCACTGCTGCTGTTGGGCAATCTCCTTCTGGTTCTTCAGGCGGATTGAAATTATTTAAACACAATTGAAAAGTTCCTGTTCCATTTCCTTCTCCCTCGACTCGAATCAAGTAATCTTGGCCTATCGTTAAGCCATCATCAAAAAGTCCTATGGCTTGATTATCAGTGCTGTTGGTGCATCCTATTTCATTGAGATTTCCACCACAATTGTCCGAATACAAAGCAATTTCAGGATTGTTTAACGTCCCTCCACCTCCTTGCACTGCTTGTCCCGTGACCGTGATATGGATATTGGTCGCTACAGCAGTAAAAGAGAACCAAACATCGTGAGAATTATTTGTAAAGCAGCTCGAAGCAGGGAAACTGGAAGGCGTTGCATTAATATTGGTATAAGCCCCTACGGACGAACAACCTTGCTCTATCAGGATCGGTGTAGCACACTCATCATTTGAGGGCTGTGCAATACTTGCAAGTGAAAGCATTGTCCATAAGCCGATTCCTAATATTTTTGCTACCATAAAACAGGATAGAGGGTAAAAGAAACGTTCGATGACAGCCTTTGACGTTGAGTCACCGTTTGATAATTACCTTATTATTAACCCAAAATGCATAGACCTTGCGTTAGCGTGAGTAGGTATACTATATACTGCCATTTTGTTGTTTTTAAAACACGAAACCACAAGTATAAATACTGACTATCAAATCGTTGTAAATGTCGCATTTTGGCGTATTTTCGTTCTTATGTGTTCTTAAAAGGTCTACGACCTCTTATATATCCTTCTTCGTTCAAATCATCACGCCAAAACTTATATGTACTACATGCTTTCATCTTGTTGTTTTTAAAACACGAAATTACAAGTAGAGACTTTGAATAACAGCTAGTTGTAAAGGTTTTTTTGACCGTTTCCCGAAGGGTGAAAGTAGACGTTGCTCACGTTCATTTTTCGCCAAAACGGACAACTCCTAACTCTTCACTCCTAACTCCCGATAGCTATCGTGGATAACTAATGGCGTAGCCGTCTTGTGTCTTATATGGTTCAGAATAAACCTAACCCCTTTTAACTAACGGCGTAGCCGTCTTGAGGTTTATAAACCTACTCTACAAAGGTAAATAAAAGAAATTTTAGGGGCAGGAAATAGATTGGAATTCACCTAATTGTTGACTAGATGTGGTGTTTGCGCTAGGATTTCACACTTAAACAAAAAAGTTTATCGTAATTTCCAAATTCAAATTCGATTTTCGTCAAGTATTGTGTTAATTTTGCATGGTAGCTTTTTTGGCTACCCTTGAATTTAGTACTATGAAAAATTACATCCCCAACATACTGACACTGACCAATGTGTTTTTCGGTTGCTTGGCCTTGCTTTGCTTATTCAACGGCAACTGGGATTTAGTTCCTTTGTTTTGGGCTATTGGTTTGTTTTTCGATTTTACGGATGGCATGGTAGCTCGTGCCTTAAACGTAAAATCACCTATCGGTAAAGAATTGGACTCTTTGGCGGATATGGTAACTTTTGGGGTACTGCCAGGAGCCATATTGTACTTTCTTTTGGTCAAAACTCTAGTAGGAGAAGCACCAGTGGATTATCTAGTTTACGCGGCTTTTCCTGGTTTTTTAATCACGCTTTTTTCTGCTTTACGTCTAGCAAAATTCAATATTGACACCCGTCAATCGGAAGATTTTATCGGTTTGGCTACGCCTGCGAATACTGGCTATTTTATTGGTTTATTGATGATTAACCAGTTTAATCCTTTTGGTATTGGGGAATGGGTTTTGAATCTTTACTTGCTTTATGGCTCGGCTATATTGTTCTCTTATTTGCTTATCGCTGAGATTCCTATGTTTAGTTTGAAGTTTAAGCATATGAAATGGAGAGGAAATGAAATGCGTTACGTCTTTCTTATTTCTTGTATCCTCTTGATAGCGACTTTGGGTTCTGCTTCTTTTCCTCCGGGTATTATTTTATATTTAGTCCTTACTTTTATCGAAAATGCAAGGAATAAAAATGCTGAATTGAGTGTCGAAAGCGGAAAGTAGTACTTTTCAAAAAATCCTTCTAAAAATAACCGCCCCAAACGACATCATTCTTAGTGTCGGATGCATTTCTCCCTAACCAATTTTAGGCATCTCTTGTTTAGAATTCTGATGTTATTAATCAGAATCAGGTAGTTTATCTGGGGGAGTTAGCGGAGAACTTGAAAGTTATCCGCTAACAGGAAATCTTCCATTCTCAATTCAACATAAATGCTCTACGTCATTCCTACGCCTATTGGCAATCTTGAAGATATTACGCTTCGTTCTTTACGCTTATTGAAGGAAGTGGAATTGGTCTTAGCCGAGGATACGCGCACTTCTAGGAAATTGCTTCAACATTACGAAATCGATACGCCTTTGCGCTCGCATCATGCACATAATGAACATGGTACGACACCAGCTTTAGTGGCCGAATTAAAGGCTGGGCAAACGATGGCGCTTATCACGGATGCTGGTACGCCGGGCATTTCAGATCCAGGGTTTTACTTGGTGCGTGCTTGTGTAGAGGCAGGAGTAAAGGTGGAGTGTTTGCCTGGGGCTACGGCTTTTGTTCCTGCTTTGGTGAGTGCTGGCTTGCCTTGTGATAAGTTTCATTTTGAAGGTTTTTTACCGCATAAAAAGGGTAGAAAAACGCGCTTGGAATTCCTTGCTCAATTGCCTTTTACTTTTGTTCTTTACGAATCTCCTTTCCGCTTGGTGAAGTGTTTGCAGCAGTTGGCTGCTCATTGCGGTAGCGAAAGGAAGGCTGCGGTTTGCCGTGAATTGACGAAACTACATGAGGAAGTGGCTAGAGGGACTTTGGAAGAATTGATTGCTCATTTTTCTGGGGAGAAGAAGGTGAAAGGGGAAATTGTGCTTGTGGTGGATGGATTGAGGTGATTTTTCTTTGTTTTAAATTGGCCATATTTGTTGTTTTTTCGTAAACGGAGTTGTGTTCAGTAACGGCTTTTGAACCATATAAGAGATTTAAGAGATTATAAAGATTTCAAATAAGGCCGTTTTGACGATTTATTTAGTGTACCCTATAAATTATCTATTTTAAAATGATAGCGAACGAACTGATGATAACTAAACAGACGATTTCTTCTTTTGATCCTCCTAAGCGGCGCTTGATGGGGCCAGGGCCTTCTGATATTCACCCTAGGGTGTTGAATTCTCTTTCTAGGCATACGATTGGGCATCTCGACCCTGAGTTTGTGCGTATGATGGATGAGTTGAAGAACTTGACGCAATATGTTTTTCAGACAGACAATCAATTGAGCATGGTGGTTTCTGGCCCTGGTTCTGCTGGAATGGAAACTTGCTTTGTGAATTTAATTGAACCTGGAGATAAGGTGATTGTCTGTCAAAATGGGGTGTTTGGGGGCAGGATGAAGGAAAATGTGGAGCGCTCTGGTGGTACAGCGATTATGGTGATGGATGACTGGGGGAAACCTGTTGACTTAAATAAGGTAGCGGAGGCTTTGAAAGCGAATCCGGATACTAAAATTATTGCTTTTGTTCATGCGGAGACTTCAACTGGCGTCCGTTCTGATGCAGAAGGCTTGTGTAAATTGGCTCGCGAATATGATTGTTTGACGATAGTCGATGCGGTAACTTCCTTGGGCGGAATTCCTGTATTGGTGGATGAATGGGGGATTGATGCGATTTATTCCGGCAGTCAAAAATGCCTTTCGGCTACGCCGGGCTTATCACCTATTTCCTTTAGTACCAAAGCTGTAGAAGCCATTAAAAACCGAAAAACGAAAGTACAGAGCTGGTTTTTGGACTTGAGTTTGGTCATGAAGTACTGGGGAGGTGGCGTGAAACGCTCTTACCATCACACGGCGCCGATCAATGCCCTGTATTGTATGCATGAGGCTTTGGTAATGTGCCAAGAAGAGGGTTTGGAAAATCGTTGGAAACGACATCATGATATGCATTTGCTCTTGAAAGCTGGTTTGGAGGATTTGGGTTTCCGTTTCCTAGTAGAGGAGCCTTATCGTTTGCCGCAATTGAATGCAGTGTTCTTGCCAGAAGGCTTGGATGAAGGAGCTATCCGCAAGCGTTTGTTAAATGACTTCAACCTTGAAGTTGGGGGTGGATTGGGTGCTTTTGCAGGAAAGATATGGCGCGTGGGCTTGATGGGACATACGGCAAGAAAGGAGAGCGTGGAGTATTGTTTGAATGCTTTGAAGCGGATTCTTTAATTAGTTTAAAGTTAAGAGTTAGTAGTTAAGAGTTGCTCAGCTACTAACTCTTAACTTTCCCCCCCATTTAAAAAAATTCCCTTATCTTTGCGCATGGACACTAAACAACAATTGACTATGGAACCTCCTGTACGTGTAAAAGATAAGTATTTTCAGAAATATATCACCAAGGAGGAAATCGAAGCGAAAGTGATTGAGCTTTGCAATGGCCTAAAAGAACGGTATGAAGGGAAAGAACCTGTTTTCCTTGGTATTTTGAATGGTGCTTTCATGTTTGCTGCGGATGTTTTCAAGCATTTAGAGTTTGATTGCGAGATTACTTTCGTCAAAATGTCTTCTTATGTAGGGACGGAAAGCACGGGAAAAGTCAATACGCTACTAGGTTTAGATGGTAGTTTGAAAGGACGCGAAGTGATTATCCTAGAAGATATCATCGATACGGGAACGACCTTGAGCCATTTTATCCCTCTCCTCCAAGCGGAAGAACCTGCTTCCATCGCTTTGGCTACACTCCTCCTAAAACCTGATGCGCTACGCCATAAGTTACCTATCGACTTTGTCGCTTTCGAAATTCCAAATAAATTCGTTATCGGCTACGGTTTGGATTATGATGGCTTTGGCCGAAATTATAAGGATATTTATCAGTTGGCTGTTTGACTTAAGGATACAAGTACGAGGGGACGGAAGTCCGTTTTTATTGTAAATTACTTTAAACTAAACTTGCCTTTTCTGTCAAATGTCACTATATTTACGACAAACATCATAAGCAATGACGGCAGTAATTCAAAACATGTTTCCAAATCGAAATCTAGAAAATAGCCTTGGGTTCATACATCTATCTAGAAAAGGAATAACGACAATTGACTTTGCATTAATCCTAGACTATATGTCTATTAGTGTGAAAGAGATAGCTAAAATCCTTCCAATTTCTGAACGTCAATTATTACGTTACGATAAAGACAAATTATTTCGAAAAGACTTATCTAGCCAAATTCTTCAAGTACTAAGATTGTATGTTAAAGGCTATGAAATTTTTGGGAATAAGGCAAATTTTCAAAAATGGATGAATAGACCAAGTATAGCCTTAGGTTCTTCTACACCTTTTGACTTATTAGACACTCCCTTTGGAATCCAATTGGTTAAAAATGAACTAGGGCGAATGGAACACGGCGTTTTATCTTAACAAAAACCAAAACACCTACATCCTTAATTTCTAAACCTTCACGAAATTACATTTTCATAATTCTATAGCAGAAAACTTGTCTATTTTATAACGTAAAACAAATAAATGAAAAAATGTTATCGAATTGCAAAAGCTAAATATGCAAAAGATCTAAGTGGAACTGGAGCTAAACTTTATGGAGGAAGATGGAACCCTGCGGGTTTAGCCATGCTGTATACCTCTA
>JAHDHB010000134.1:0-10044 GCA_020631545.1 Saprospiraceae bacterium
TCACATAGAACCTCATAGTGAAAAACCACACGAGTCCACACTTGAGTAAGTCGTTATTTTTCAATCAATTAGAAACCTAGACACCAAAATACCCACAAGTAATAAACGCCTTAAAATCAGGAATTAAAGTGAGTGTATAACCATTAAAAATCCATTCGCCTTAATGGCTAAACACTCACCTACACTCACTCATTCACACTCCCTCTCACACTCCCCCCCCCTAGGGTAATTGCGCTGTTGTATTTCTATTATTCCAAGTAATCGAACGATCAGCAGCATTACAACTTCCACTTAAATCGACATCGGCCATTAAGTAGTCTGTAATGTTTCGGTTATTCCAAGTTTCACTACGATCAGCGGCATTAATTGTACCGTCTCCGGTTGCGTCTCCAGCCCAAAGTACAAAAACACCATTATCATCCTTACGAGCATTGGTGCCATAAACAGGCGTTGCCCCATCCGTAAAATCG
Source organism: Saprospiraceae bacterium (assembly GCA_020631545.1). Taxonomy (GTDB): domain Bacteria; phylum Bacteroidota; class Bacteroidia; order Chitinophagales; family Saprospiraceae; genus JAHDHB01. Next base: position 471 of record JAHDHB010000134.1, read on the forward strand.
AATACATTAACACCAATGTCAGTCAATGGAAAAGGATTGTTGGACATGATGCTGAGGTGATTGCGATGATGGATCGCGATATAATAATTATCAGGTCGTGTGTACTCTAAAGCAAGCGGAGAGTATCCATCCAAATCCACAATACGCCCGTTTCTAAGCAATAGGCCGGGTTGTGCATCAAGAACAAGGGTAGAATCAACTTGGTGGCGCAGTTCGACCAAAATCCAATCTACCACAGCCGTGTCACCAACAGCCATAAGTACAGCAGGATCAATGATATTTTCACCATAAATAGCTTCATAGCCTAGCGCTGTAAATGGCTCTGAGGTAGGAAAATATCCCGTAGTTCTAAGATTGTCATCCATTAAACCACTATTGGGATCATAGGGGCCATCTAACATAACTTTAGCCTCTAAATAGACCGTATTCCTACCTGCATCCAATTCTAGAAAATCAGGAGATGGTGTACCGACAATACATCGTCCAATTTCAGGAAAGCTATCTGTAATCACATAAAAATAGTCGAAAGTCTCTTGGCCTTGCGGTGTCGTCAATGAAATGGTTCTATTAATACCGTTACACTCATCTAAATCCCCTGAACCTGGTACATACTCATAGTCTTCAGTGTATTTTCCATTGTAGGGCCCACAAGGAGAAGAAATGCCGTCTCCTGGACGTTCTCCCTGCTTAAGTTGGTGGCTAGGTTGTAGTAACTTTAAGCCTCCAACACCATCAGGCCCAAAGCGATAGACGATGGGAAAGCCATCCGCAGCCCACCCTATCATCAAGGGGCCAGCAGGAGGAGTGGTGGCGGTAGAAATACCCGCTTGCATGGTTTCTGCCAATTGTATGGTATTGCCATGATAATGATATTCCCCTCGTCCATTGACGTGTGCTGAAGAACAATCCAAAGCTACTTTATCCGAACCATTGCCCTTGTTTTTCGTCGGTTCAAAGACCCAATCCCAATTATATTCTCCTGTAACTTGGTCTTCATAGATAAAGGGAGTAGCTGGCGCAGGAGCAAGAACCACCCCACTAAGTCCTATACCAAAATGAATCTCTGGGCGGTAATCTGCTGTTAGAATAGAAGACGGTTGAGCTGCTATCGTGGGCGTTGCATCTATCTTAAATTCAAAATTAACAATTTCTGGTGCTTTATTCTGCTTGTGGCAAAAGTCATGATTAGGATAGTTATTCGTGTTTACATAACGAGTATCACCAACCACAAACTCATTGTAAATACTAGGTTCTGAGGGAGAAGCACAACATCCTATGTCTGTTAAGCTCAAGGAATGCGTTTCGTTACAAACGAAGTTAGAGCAATCATCAATAGCGATTTCAGTTCCATTTTGAATATAATCTTGGCAAGACCAATTGTTTCGAATAACCTCTGCTTCAGCAATAAAATTGTTCATTACTGTGGTTTGTGCAGGCGTTAAGGTCTGGATCAAATTGTTTAACTCTAAGGAATCAGCAAGCAAATCGTAAAACTCATTTTCCCGATTATCTAAATGATAAATCAGCTTGTATTGATGATTACGCATCGCCCATCCCATATGCGTATCCATTAAATCGGTATAGTTGTAAAGACGCGTATCCCCTGCTGTTCCATCCAATAAGTGGTCAAAACTCAAGCTGTTGTACATTCCCCCTGGCAAATTTATGCCGGCTACTTCTAGGATAGTCGAATAAATATCCACACAATGGACTAAGGCATTTTCATACTCATTTTGCCGTGTAACACCGTACCCCGTTACAATAAAAGGAACTCTTACCCCCCCTTCGTAAAGTGTTGATTTAAAATGGCCATTGGGGTATCCTCCTCCTACGCCTCCAGGCGAACCATTATCACCTAGATAAATAATAATGGTATTGTTAAGAACCATCGGTGGGATATTATCGAATAATCTTCCTGTGTCAAAATCAATCGCTTCAATAGTTGCAGCAAATTTAGCTTTATTACTAGTTACATTGTTTCTAGTGTACATAGAATCTGGAGGAACATGAAAGGGCGTGTGTGGTGCTACATGCCCCAAGACTAAAAACCAAGGCTGTGTTTGATTGTTTATCCAGTTCATGGCACCATTGGTAAGGTGAGTTGTAGCATACTCGTTTACGGTAACTTCTGTACCATTTACAACTTTATCCCAACTATAGTAATCTCCTACATCTGACCCAAAAGTAACTTCGTAATGATCGATACCATGTTGAGACGGATGATCATAATCAACTGGATCAGAAATGTGCCACTTACCAAAAAATGCAGTAGCATAAGCATCGTTGGTTTGGGCATTCAATTCTCTGAAAATAGAAACATGTGAGGTATCCAAATTTTTGGCTGCCGAGTTTTGCACGCCATTTTTTTTGCCATATTTACCACTCAGTAAAGCAGCTCTAGTAGGACTACATTTGGCTGCTGCCCAAGCATTACTAAAGGTAACGCCTGTAGCACGTAGATCATCAAAATGGGGTGTAGTGGGCATTACATTACTTGGAGATTGGACATTATATCCGCGAGAATAATCTACCCCCAAGTCATCCGTAACGATAACTAAGATATTGGGATAAGGTTGAGCTTGACTAAGCGAAAAGCTTAAACAAAAGCATAAGAAAAGGAAGAAAGATCGCCTAAAAAACAAAGGCATTAGGTATTTTTTTTGCATGTTAAGGACAGTTTAATGTTGTTTAGAAAAACATCACAGGTTTAGTTGTTTGATTTTAGTGATCCTACTCCTTAGGAATTGAAAATTTAGGGCTAATAATTTTTTGTTAGCTATGGTGCAAAGAGGAAAAATAGCCGTAACTACTTGACCATAAACACAGGAAAAGAAAAATTTTAAGTTGTCAAAAACTTCGAAGCCGTACCACTAGGTTTCTTTGACGAAATTAAACGGCAAAGGTTTACCCTAGTTAAACATTTTTGTAAAAAAAATCAAGGAAGGAAGTCATAAAGAGCAGAAAAAGGCTTTTTACTGGCAAAGTCTCCGTTAAGAATTACCTTCCCTCCTAGGGCAACCATGAAGAATTGCCCCTACTCAGGGTTTAGGTTTCGGGAGACTTTCTTCAGTTCATCGCCTCATTTTTATAGATGCAGATCACTACCTTTACCCTGAAATCTGTAGGGGCAACCCCTTGTGGTTGCCCGCTGAATACCGGTTTTCATTTATCGTGAATGCGCTCACCATACGTATTCCACAAGAAACTAGTCGCAAGAAACTAATAGATTAAGCACAACAAATGCACTTTGGACGGAGTATTTCTATTTTTCCATATAATTCCTTGTTGAGCTACAATATATCAGGTAACTTTGAGCATCTAAGGTAAAACTAAAGTCCTATCAACTCTAGCAGCAATGAAAAGCAAGTCCTTCAAAATTCCTCACGTTTTTATATTTCTTTCTGGGATCATTCTTTTTTGTTCCATTCTCACCTACATCATTCCCTCGGGTTCGTTTGAACGAGTAACAAAGAAGGTAGGCAATATAGAACGCGTGGTGGTCGTGCAAGGAAGCTACCAAGAACTCCCCAAACATTTTTCACTCAAGGGATTTTTAGTTGGAGAACAAGTAGAAGGTTATGCTTCTCCCGTTTCTCTTATGGGTCTACTGACTTCTATACCAAGGGGTTTGCAGCAATCGGCTGTCTTGGTGTTTTTTATCTTTATCATTGGTGCAGTGTTTGGGCTTATTCATCATACAGGAGCTATTTCGGGGGTGTTGTTTGCCTTGATTGACAAATTTCAAAACTCGACGACTCTTCTGTTTTTTCTGATTTACACCTTTCTTTCTTGCTGTAGTTCCTTTATGGGTCTTCTAGTGGAAATGCTTCCGCTCATACCGATCATTTTGTTGTTGGCCAAGCGAACAGGCTACGACCGGGTATTTGGTTTTGGCCTAGTAGCTGTGCCCATTTTTATAGGCTGGACTTGCGCTATTACAAATCCGTACACCGTCAATGTAGCACAAAAGATCGCTGAATTGCCGATTGGTAGTGGCATGGGGCTTCGGGTACTGCTTTTTCTTTTCTGCCTCTTTGTTGGTTTTAGCTACTTGATGTATTATGGTTCAAAAGTAAAGAAGACACCTAATTTGTCCATAATGCCTGATGATACTTTTGAATTGGATGAAAATCAAGAACTAAAGAAAGTAACGCTTACCAAACGACATTTGCTAATTTTGACTTGTTTGACCGTAGGATACACCTTCATCATGGTCGCCGTACAAAAATTGGGTTGGGGCATAATGGAGATGAGTGGCAGCTTTTTGGCCATTGGTATTATTACCATTTTACTTAGTGGCATGACGGGCGATGAATCGATGGAGGTGTTTATCAAAGGTTTGGAAGACATGATTTTACCTGCGCTACTAGTCGGTATTGCACGAGCTATTTCGGTGGTTATGATAGATGGTCAGATTATCGACACGGTGTTATTCCACGCTTCCGAATCCTTGTCTACCTTACCTGCATTTTTAGCGAGTGAAGGGATGATGTTGTTTCAATCAGGACTCAATTTTTTCATTCCTTCTGCATCTGGACAGGCGCTAGTGTCTATGCCACTCATGACGCCACTATCTGATTTACTAGGCATTTCGCGGCAAACTGCTGTCCTAGCGTTTATGCTAGGAGATGGCTTTTCCAACATCTTGATTCCAACGAACGGAATTTTAATGGCTATGCTGGGAATAGCTGCTATTCCTTATGGCAAGTGGCTCCGCTTTGTATTTCCTTTGTTCCTAGGATTGATTTTGATCGCTGTGGTGACGATGTTTATTGCGGTTAGCATTGGGTATTAGAGCAGGTGTGCCAGCTATTTCTAAAGTGAAAGCTTAGGATTTGCCCTTTAGTTTATTTTGCAATTCCTCAATAAGTTTTCGTTGTTTTTCTAACTCATTATCCTTCTCATTCAAAGCTTTATCCTTTTGCTCTAGTGCCTTTTTGTATACTTTTTCCTTTTTCTCAAATAAGGCATTGACAGAACGCCAAGCCTCATGCTCTGCCTCTATTTCTTTTCTGGTTTCAGGATCCGTCCCCGTCAGGTGTAGAATATCCGTTATCGCTTTAATATTCTCATCATCAGGATCATGCGTAAATTGTTTGACCGTCTCTGTATCTCCAACAAAGTTGGCCTGTTCAAAAACACTAAGCAATTTATCTAAAGTCGTTTTATACCGTTTAGTCACTCTTCGAGCCTGTACTATATAAGAATCATGCGTAAGAGATTCTATCATACTACTTTTATGACGTAGAATTTTATTGTTGATAAGATCGTGGTATTGTCTTTTGACATGAAGACAAGCAGTCTCTATATTTGGAAGCTTAAAACCTAAAATATAGATAGTTGTAATAGGAAGCGCAACTTGCTCCTCTTTTACAGTATCCAGTTTTTTGTATTGTTCGGCAAGGTAATTTCTAAAGCGAATCAAATCAATATCATCCTTTGCCTTTTGTAATTCTATTAAAATCTTATTGTTTTCCCCAGTTTCCGTTTCAATAATAGCAATAAAATCAAGCCTAAACAATCGTAATCCCGTTAATTCATCAGTATAAGTAAATTCCTGTGGTTTAACGCTTAAAGAGATTACTTTTTGCCCTAGTAGTGTACCAATGAAAAACTTCGCTATGCGGTCATTCTCCATCAACCTTTTAAAAACAACACCATATATTGGATTGGCTATCAGCATGTTTTTCCTTTAGTGCTTTTTATCAATATTGGCTACTCCTACAAAATTAATGATAATATTCTGAAAATGCTATCTTTTTGAATTCTTCGATAATTTGTTAATATCAAACCAGATTCATTCCCTTCACTCCTCCTATTAAGCCGACAATAATAGACCTGTCATTTCAAGGATATTTCCTTGAAGGAAAAAGGCACTGCTTAATACTGATAACGAACTGTTTAGACATTCACACACACACACTTGCGGCATAGCCTATGTGCGTTGGGTTAATAATAAACCCATCCCACAGGTACCCGCTGCCGCGCCAGCTCAGGCCCACTTATCATCAATTCCAAATCGTTGAAAGACCATAAGTTGAAATGCTCTAAGCGAATGGGATGTTTTCCCTTTTTCAAGTAAATACGGCCATTGCGTTGCGTTTTGTAATGGACGCCATCATTGATTACAACTTCCTGCTCATCAATTACCAAACGTGCACCGTCATCACAGGCCAAGTAAAAGGTATATTCACCATCTTTCGGTATATCCAAATAGGCTTCAAAACGAAAAGCCCAATAGTGTGGTCGTTGTTTAAGCTGGCTTAAATTTATGTGCGACACCTGTCCCGAATTTACGGCAACTAAAGTATCAAAATCAGGCAATTGTCGGAATTTTCCTTCATAATAAGCATAGTTCCAGCCATTCACCTTCGAGTCATAAAAATCGACAAAAGAGTTCTTTATAAAACTAGGTGCTTTACCTTTTTCTACGGCTATCGCCTTTATCATTACAGCATTCTCTAACTCAAAAGGTTTCTTGTATCGCGTGGATTTTGTATTAGGATCACGGCCATCTAGCGTATAGTAAATCTTAGTTTTAGGTTTCTCTGCCGTAAATTCTACCCAATGTTCCTCCTTGCTGTTTTTCGCAATAATGGAGTCTTGTAAACTGATTTCAGGAGGATGAGAATGGATGATTGCTTCGTTTTTGGGCGGTAAATTACAGACAAAATCATAGGTTCCACTCCCCATTCTCACCCCCGTATAATTTCGATTTCCTATGAGCGTATCCAAAGTCAAAAGTTCTCCTCCCTCAAAAATATACAAGGTTCTATAATTCGGTAAATAAATCTCTGCTGTCGTGCCTACAGGAATTTCGACATGCCAATTCAACTTATTATCAACTATTTTCCAACGACTTACAATTTTACCTCTTGGTGAATTAAACGAAACATCGACACTGTCTAACCCTTCGGGTAAATGAGGTAAAAGCTTGATTTTGTCAAATGCTTTTCCTCCTTCAACCTGCTGAATTCCGCCAAGGTAAGCATAAAACCATTGCAATAAATCGCCAATGAGCATTACATGGTTATGGGAGCGATCTTCCTTCCCATTCCAGACCTCCCACATTGTCGTCGCTCCTTGATCAACCATATAACCCCAACTAGGATAAGCACGACTGGTCGCCAATTGATAAGCAAAATCAACAGCGCCATTTTCAGAAAACACCTGCATGGGCCAACGCATTCCCACCGAACCGAAGGTCATTTTCCCATTGTATTGCCCTCGCAACATCCCTAGTAAATTTTCAAGCAACAAGGAACGATCTGCCCTAGGCAAATCCCCTTGCGCTAGCAATAACAACAACTCCGTAGGACTATGATTACCGTAAGAAAATGTATTCCTGTCCAACAATCGCTCATAAAGCACATTTTTTAAACCTTCTATTTGTGCTTGGTAAGAACGAGCTTCTTCTTTCTTTTCCAGCAAATTAGCAAAGGCGTACATGTCTTTTAGCGCTAGGAGATAAGTAGCGGACGCCATGATATCGGCAGAAGATTTCAAGCGTGGATCTTCGTTGTTTTCTTCCGTTATTTTTTCGGGTGGCACGAACCAATCTCCATACTGATCGGCATAAACAACTTGATCTTTGCTATAGTTTTCAGCAATATAATCCATCCACTTTTTCATGCTGTCATAGTTCTTGGCAACGGCCAAAGAATCATCATAATAGCGATAGAGTAGGCCAACTAATTGTACATACGTAGCTGGCCAAGTAACGTTATCTCGAAATACCTTCCAATGCGCTGGAGCTACGTTGGGCAAGGCTCCTGACGCCAATTGTTCATCAGCAATGTCCTGCATCCATTTGGCATAAAAATGCTGAATATCATAGAGATATAATTCCCCAAAAGCAGTAGCGGGTCGATCTCCTAACCAACCATAACGCTCATCTCGCTGCGGACAGTCCACTGGAACATGTTGGTAATTGCCTCTAAGTGACCATTTTGCATTGGCATAAATCTGATTGAGCAAGGGATTGGAACAGACAAAACTGCCCACTGCTTGCAAATCATTGTGCGCAACACAGGCTTTCAAGGTAGACGTATCTGGAGGGCTCGTCAACCCACTAATTTCAGCATACCGAAAGCCATGATAGGTGAATCGAGGCTCAAAAACCTCCTTACCTTTTCCTTTAAAAATATAAACATCCGTCGCTTTTGCCCCTCGAATGCTTGCTGTATCTAAATTCCCTTGGCTATCCGATAATTCGGAAAAGCGCAATTTTATGGTAGTGCCTTCGGCTGCTTGAGCTTCAAGTCTCCCCCACCCCGTTATATTCTGTCCGAAATCGAAAATATACTTCCCTTCTCCAGATTTGGTGATTTTTTGAGCCGTCAATCTTTCTACAACTCGAACCGGCGGCATTAATTGTGGTGCTAAAATCGGTTGATAATCTTCTAGTACATCAACTGATTTCCAAGCAGTAACATCCATGTTGGCAGTAGCCCAATTTTTCAGCTCCAATCGTGCATCGTAATGCTCTCCGTCAAACTCATTATTGAATCGAACAGGGCCTTGAGTTGTCATTTTCCACCCTGCATCACTCTTGATTATCTGCGTACTTCCATCACTGTATTGTACATGAATCTGACACCACAACCGAGGCAAACCATAGGTTCGACGGTGCTTTCGTTGCAAAAGATGCTTACCATTTCCTAGGACAATCCCTACTGCATTTTCCTCGTTTTTTAGATGTTCTAAAACATCAAAACCGACATAAATAGCTCGTTTAGTATAATTGGTGTTGGAAGGATTGAGCCGATGGTCGCTCACAAGCTCACCATTAATATACAAATCAAATAAGCCCAAACCCGACACAAAAGCGGTGGCATTCGTTATCTTTTTTTCCTTCGTTTTAAATGTAGTAAAGAGATAATGAGCAGCATCTTTTTGTGCTTGCGAAGCAGAATCTATCGGCAAACCCAAGCCTATCCAATCAGCTTGAACAGCCTCATTTCCAAGTAGTCCCATCGTCCATTGCTGCACCTCACTCCATGCACTGGCTTCCTTTTGAACATTCCAAACTTTGACTTTCCAGTAATACGTTTGAGCCGTTTCTAAGGCAATTCCTTGGTATGGAATATTTAAACTATTCGAACTCCTCACTTTTCGACTATCCCAAATATCGCCTTCGTTTTCTTCCAGTTTTTGACTTGAACTGGCTACTAGAATTTGATAGGCGCTTTGCTTTTGCCTATTACAAGAAGCGCTTAATTGCCAACTCAAGCGTGGTTGAGCTATATCGATACCGACGGGATTGCTAAGGCGTTCACAGCTTGTGTTGATTATTTGTAAGGCGCAAGAGGGCTGGGCTTTCGCGAAGCTGCTAAGGAATAAACAAACAACAAAAATGAAACAAGAATAACGCATAATTTTCTTTATGAAATTATATAAATCATTTTTCTTCAAAATCTACTAGATTTCACCCTTTCAGGGTTTACAACGCCCTCTAATTTGACTCTATAATCCTTACATCCCTTCAGGATTTACCTACATAATCTGGCTAATGCCCTACGTAAACCCTGAAAGGGTGCTAGGATTATAGAACGTTTTTTCAACAATACAACCA
>JAHDHB010000134.1:10144-12579 GCA_020631545.1 Saprospiraceae bacterium
ACAACCAAAACCCCGAAGGGGTGAAATATCCATAACTCAAGCACAATACACCGCTCTTCTAATCATTTCACCCCTTCAGGGTTTCCTCCATCCTCTATCTTGCTTGCTATAATCCTTACATCCCTTCAGGATTTACATACATAGGCTGACTAATGCCGTGCGTAAACCCTGAAAGGGTGCTAGGATTATAGAACGTTTTTTCAACAATACAACCAAAACCCCGAAGGGGTGAAATATCCATAACTCAAGCACAATACACCGCTATTCTAATCATTTCACCCTTTCAGGGTTTACGCAATCCTCTAACTTGCCTTGCTATAATCCTTGCATCCCTTCAGGATTTACGTACATAGGCTGGCTAATGCCCTGCGTAAACCCAATGTTTACTAAGATTGTAGAACACTTTTTCAACAATACAAGCAAAATTCTAAAGAAGCAAATAGAATCATTCAAGAAATTCAAAAAGATATTTTTCATCAAATTCAATTTCAAATTTTCTCAAAAAGTCATGATACTCTTCCTTAAATGTTTTAGTTCTATGATGCTCTTCCTGATTTTTTACGTACTGATAAACATTTCCAATATGCGAATGACTATAACTAAATGCTCCATACCCTCCTTGCCAAGAAAATGGACCTGGAAGCCATCCCTTTTTATTGATAAAATTAGAAGTATTGTTCTTTATATCCCGCGATAAATCCGAAATAGCCATAGACGGTTTTAACCCCACAAAAAGATGGACATGATCCGCTACACCATTAACAATAATGGATTTTTGTTTTTTATGGGTAATGATGCCTGACATATATTTAAATACTTCTTGCCTCCATTCTTTACGAAGTAAATTTTGACGGCCTTTAACTGCAAATATTAATTGTATGTATAGCTGAGAATAAGTCCCTGGCATAGTAATGGTTTTTATGAAAAATAATTGTTAATATTTTGATCAATAAAACAGCTTCCCTATCTAATCTTCACGCCACTAGAATCATGAGCATGAATGTTTTCTCCCATTTCCGAGACAACACTTAGTCCATTAATTTTCAAATGCTTAAAACTTGCTCCATGTACGTCATCAAGTACGATAGGCTTTCTAAAATCTTCATTTTCACAAAACAACTTTACATTTTCAAATTCAATTCCTTTTGCATGGCGAATGTAAAATCCCCAAGCAGGTAATTCCTTGAACATCGAAAATTCGGGGTATCTATTGCCCAACTCTGGGATGTTTTCCAGTTCATTTAGAGGTACTTTTGCATAGTTCGGATTTGCTCCTCCGGGGTAGTGTATTTCTATGTTTTTCAAGGAGATATTGGTTATCGAAACATCTTTTGCCCCAACGATGGCAGCAGGTGAAATATTCCTAGGCAAATGCTCCACAGGCCCTTCATAGGAGTAGCCGGCATCGGGTTTCGTGGCAGGAACTTCTCCATAAACATTGGAGATACGGATGTTTTTCATTTCTCCTTTGTACCCTTTTCTCCGCTCGCCAATGCGTAAGAATAGAATATTTCCTGTATTTATAGCCGTCAGGCTATCGACAACAATATTCTCCACCGTGCTACCGTCTACCGCAGCGAAGGTTACAGCAGAGCGATAGGTATCGAAGACTTTATTCTTAATGATTTTTATATTTTGAAAATGGCCTCTAGAAACTGTTCCAATCTTGATGGCGCTAGCGCTCGAACGTATGGTGTTGTTATAAATTAAAATATCCTGACAACCAAGGGTATCGTGGCGAGATTTCAAGCAAATTCCATCATCAGAAGCATCAATATAGTTATTTCGAATGATAACAGAATCCGAATCGACGATGTCTATGCCGTCATTATTCCAATAGTTTTTACTATTTACGGTGATTCCTTCAATCAATATATTTTTACATTGGTGATATTGTTGTGTCCAACAAGCGGAATTGTTCAGATGAATGCCTTGGATCATAATCTGATTGCAGCCCTTGAAATAGATGTTGTTAGGACGCAGCAACTCCCATGGCCGATCATTTTTGAAGTGCGGGTCTTCGATAATGCCTTTATGGATAAAAGAAACCATGTTTTTAGCGACTTGGTAACCACGGCCATCTATCACTCCAGCACCCGTTATACCGATATTCTCTTGGTCAAAAGCAAATATCAGCGCCGTCCATCTTTTTCTTTGATAATCAAAGGGATTCAAGGAGCCGACAAGCACCGCTCCTTCTTTCAAATGAAGGGTAACATTGGATTTCAAAAAGATAGATCCCGTTACATAGCGTCCCACATGAAAAACCAAGCGGCCTCCTCCTTGCTCATGGATGAAGTCGATTGCTTTTTGAATCGAATTGGTATTCAAGGTTGTACCGTTGGATTCTATACCGAAGAAGGACGCGTCGTAGTCTTTAGTGTAAGCGTTTAGGGTGAGGAGTACAAGACTTAGGGAAAGTAGGAGTTTGTGAA
>JAHDHB010000135.1 GCA_020631545.1 Saprospiraceae bacterium
TTTGTTTCAGTAGTGAAATGAAATTGGTGGAAGATTGGAAGGAAGTGGATTTGGAATCCTAAAAAGCACATAATTTAGAACTTAAATTGAAATGCTCATCATTAAAGATGCTAACGGATAATTCGTAATTCTTTTAGCAACTTTGATGTCAGGTGCTATAGTTTGTACTTGCTCCCCGACCGTGTCTAGTTATTAATCCATCGTTCGTCATTTTAGATAATATACGCTTTGTCGTTGAAGTTGTCAATCCTAACTTCTTGGCAATCAAGCTAGAACGACATCCTGAGTGATTGTGAATGAATAGGTAAATTGATTTTTCTCGAGGAGCTAATTGGGCTATTCTTCCTTTCACTTCCAATTTCTTCATCAATTGTTCATGCATATTATTTAACATTTGCAAAAAGAAGAGCACCCAATCAGAAACATCCTCATGGGGACGGTTTTGCTGGCATTCCATTAAACGTTTATAATATAAGCCCTTGAATCGCTCAATTTCATGTTCAAAGCTAATGTACTGAATCCATCGATAGCCATTTTTTAGCAAACACAAACTAGCTAGCAAACGGCTCAATCTTCCATTTCCATCTTGAAATGGATGAATACTCACAAAATCGTAGGAAAATATAGCCGATTTTACCAACGGATGAGTATCGGTATCGTTGTTATACCACGCTATAAGCGAGCGCATTGCATCTTCTGTAGGGAATCCAGGAGGCGTAGTGCGAAACACAATGGTTTTTTCTCCTTCTTCATTCGTAGCTTCTACTGCATTGCTGTGCTGTTTATAATCTCCTCTGTGCCATCCATCCTTTTCACTATTTTTCAATAATACATTGTGCAAACCCTTGATGCTATTTTCACTAATTACTATATCTTGATAAGCATCTGCCATCATATCCAATACTGTAAAATACCCTGCTACCTCTTGCGAGTCTCTATCTTTTAGTTTCGAGACATTAAGATTATCTAGTAGACGTTCTACTTCTTTATCACTCATTTTCGAGCCTTCTATTCGGGTAGAGGCTCCTACACTTTTTATAGTGGCTATTTCCTTTAGCTGTCGCAAACTAGTCCCTTCTGTTCGTTCTATCACAGACCATGAGGCATCAAAACGATCCACTTTACTTATCGCATTGATCAACTTCCAATCTAAGTTAAGCTTAAAGTTATATACTGTATCCATGTTCACAATATAAGCATTTTTTTGACTAATGAGACGATTTGAAACGATTTGAGCCGATTCTGAGCTGGTTTTTATACGAATTTGCAAGGAAGTACCCTCCAAATTTGTTTTCATCTTCAAAAATTGCACTGCAAAATGAGACGATATGAGACGATTTGAGCTAATTTTTGTACGATTCGCAAGGAAGTACTCTCCAAATTTGTTTTTATCTTCAAAAATTGCATTACAAAATGAGACGATATGGAACGATTTGAGCCAATTTTGAGCTGGTTTTTATACGAATTTGCAAGGAAGTACTCTCCAAACTTGTTTTTATCTTCAAAAATTGCATTGCAAAATGAGACGATATGGAACGATTTGAGCCGATTCTGAGCCAATTCTCCTTCTATTCATAAATGGAATTTCAAAGAAAAGAAAGCAGGTGTAATTTCCTATATTTGCAGCATGAAAAAGCTGTTACTCTTTGATTTCGACGATACGCTTTGCATGACGGAAGAACTCTGTTTTCATGCTGAGAATAACATCCTTATAGAAATGGGGCATCCGCCTATGTCGCGCGAAGTACATCAAGCAAATTGGGGGATGAAATTGGAGGAAGCAATTCCCTATCGTGCACCAGGAGTCGATGTTGTTGATTTTATGAAGCGGGTCAAAAAATTTGTACAAAAAAATGTGGGCATAGCAGACACCATTCCTTCCGCGAATCTAACGATCTTAAAAACACTCAAGCAAAGAGGTTATCGTCTAGGCCTCCTTACTTCTCGTAATCGTTTAGAATTGAGTGGTGTCCTAAATACTCGTCATCCGCTTAATGAATTAATGGAAGGGTTTTACTACCTAGAAAACTGTACGCACCACAAGCCCGATCCTAGGGTTTTTGATAATGCACTAAAGGATTTCCAATATAAGCCCCAAGAAGTCGTTTATATCGGTGATGCTATCGGTGATGCAAAAGCCGCAATAGGAGCAGGAATAACCTTTGTTGCAACGATAGAAGGAGGCATTCGAACGAGGGAAGATTTTGAGGATATAGGCGCTGATTATATCATTGAAAATCTTGAAGAAATGCTAGCGCTGTTTGTAGGGAAATAAAAAACGGATAAAAAACATTCGCCTCTTACAAGGAAAATGCTCTTTATCCGTTAGTAGAAAATACTTAATCGAAAAGTTCGTAGGAAACTTGACGTTTGCTCTCCAGCTTACTCAATAAGTATTTTGAAGGTTTGACTGTCGTTCTCTCCTTGAACATTAAGTAGATAAATGCCCGAAGTTAGTTTTTCGACAGGAATCGCTAGCGTTTGTGCTCTTGTTTCAGTCGTGTATACGGTTTGGCCTAGTGCGTTGAAAAGCGTGATTTGTTGCTTGCTGGCCTCTGCCAATTCGATGTTTAGTACGGTAGATGTTGGATTCGGGAATACCTTGATGTTGGATTCTTCAATCGGTGTGATGCTCGTATTTATATCTTCTACAAGAATCGTCACAGTGCCTCCCGTAGCATCGAAAGGTAAGATATTTCCTTGTCCGTTAATCACTTTGATGTCAGATGCCGTAATGGTGAATGGAATTTCGGTACCTGCTTTGCCGGTGATATTGTCCGTTACCACAAAGCTAACCGTAGCGATTTTCCCGAAGCCTGTTACTTCATTTTGATCAATGCGCGTAAAGGCTAAATCTAGGTTTCCTTGGTCGTATAGATCCACCGCTAAATCAATCGTTTGATTTGGATTCCCAAACCAAGACATCCCATCATATTGCATATCCACCGTATTCATTTCTACTAGGGCAGATGGATAGTTTAGCGTGAACGCAACACCATAAATATCTTCTGCCGGCATAGCATTCGTTCCCATCATAACATCTGCGGTGATGAGAATAGCAGCAGTACTATTTGGCGAAAAGATGACGGTATCCACGGCAAAATCCAAGTAAATGCCTGCATTCAGACCGAAGTTGGTTGCTTGGATACCATCATGGGTGCGATTGTAATTTTGTATGATAGCATCAACATCGTCAAAAGAAACAGTTCCATCTCCATCACAATCTACATGCTTGGCATTGATGCCGTTATCCTGTACTATTGACCAGTCTGGTGCTGGTTGTCCGTACCATCCTGTTGTAGCATTTGGTCGAGCAGTGCCCGCTTGTCCGAAATGCAAGCCGATAGGTAATAGGTCAAAGTTATTTGCTACTTGGTCGTAGTCTGCATCTCCAGGGAAGACGCAATCCGTTGTTGCACAAATCGGATTCGATATGGTTACATTTTCGCAAAGCGTTCCAGAACATACAGAGCCAGCAATACCATAATCTACACAAATCTCATAGCTTCCAGGATTCGAAAAGGTATAAGTAAAGGTACTGTCTGTTCCTAGTTGCACATTCGTCGTTGCTTCATACCATGTTATAGGAGAAGGTGTTCCACCTACGATAGAAATAAATTCTCCTTCTACAACGGAATTTGTTGCCGTTACATTGATGGCATAATCACAAGCAGGTGTACCGCTTACATAAACGATACCGCAGTAGTTATCTTGACAACCCAAATTGTCCCAAACCGTTAGGCATACTTGGTAAACACCTAGATTGGCGTAGTCATGGACAAAACTAGGAGAAGCATCGGTAGATGTCGTTCCATCGCCAAAAGTCCAGAAGACATCGGTGTAATTGCCTGTAGATAAATTGATAAATTCTACTTGGGTAGGATTCGTTGTACCTGTGATTTCTTGTGCTTCGAAGAAGGCGTCGCAATTATTGCTGACTGGCCCAACTGTTATTGTCTTACATTCATCTGCTGTACAAATGTAAGTTCCTCCCATGTCCACAATGTCTGCTATTACACAAACTTGATACGTGCCAGGAGCATTGAAGGCATAGTTAAATGGTGTGCCTGTTCCTGTAGCAGAACTTCCATTACCAGTAATTACCCATTGTACATTGGTATAGTTCAAGGATAAGGCAGGAAGAGGAATGATTTCAAACGTTCCTACATTATTCGGATTGATGGCGTAGTTGAAATCTACGACACAAGGGGCTGGGTTAGGAATATTAACAGGAACAATAGTACACATATCGGCTTGACAAGCAACTGTCCCGTCAGCATTGAGCAAGGTTCCTAGTACGCACACGTTATACGTGCCTGATGTAGGGAAAACGTAGGTGAATGGAGAGCCTAAACCTGTACTTTGATTCCCTGCGGTACCGCCTTGAATTACCCACTCTACAATATCATAAACAAGGCCCGTAGTCGGATCTGGAGAAGCTTCAAATATAGCAATAGAGTCATTGACCATGGTGTAGGTAAAATCAATACTACAAGCAGAAGGAACAGGATCGGTAACGGTTATAGGCGTACATATCGTGCCTGTACACGTAGTACCAGTTACTTCATAATCCGCGCACACATCGTAAGTACCCGCAGCAGGGAACGTATAGGTCAGAGGATTTCCCGTACCTAGTGGTAAGGAAACTCCGAAACTATTGGCATACCACTCTATAATATTTGGTACTGGAGAAGATGCCGTACCAAGAAGCTCAAAATCTACCGTTAAGTCATTGACGTTTGCTGCAATAGTGTAATTACAAGGTGTAGGATTCGGCACATTTACTTGAACATATTGACAAGTATCTGCTGTGCAGACGATATTTCCAGCGGCGTCCACCAATGCCCCACTTACACACACTTGATACAAGTCAGAGCTAGGGAAAATATAGGTAAATGGAGAGCCGTTGCCGTTTGCTTGTATACCATTACTACTTGTAATAGACCAGTCTATGACGTTGTAAGGGGCTGTACTACCTGAGTTGATGACTTCGAAAATACCAATAGAATCACTAGTGATGGTGTAATTGAATCCAATCGTACAATTTTGTGGATTGGGGTCGGTTACGGTGATGGTTTCGCAAACCGTTCCAGAACAAGTAGTACCCGGTATTTCGTATTCCGCGCAAATGTTGTAAGTACCAGCATTAGGAGCGGTATAGGCTAAAGGGGAGCCACTTCCTAAAGGAACAGTTATCAGAGGATCAACCCAAAACCAGTCAATGATATTAGGTAGGGGCGTGCCAGGAGTATTGGAGACTAATTCCAAAACGACATCGAATCCATTTGTCGTATAGGCAATGCCATAATCACAACTCGTATTGTTCGGAATATTCACCGTTATAGTTTGACAAGTATCCGCACTACAAATTATATTATTATTAGCATCGAAAATTTCACCAAATACGCAAACATCATAATTCCCTGAAGTAGGGAAGACATAAGTGAATGGATCGCCCGAACCGAAATCTTGTGTTCCATTTGGGCCCACTATATTCCAAGTAATAATATCAAAAGGTGTAGAAGCAGAAGTACTTAGCACTTCAAAAATACCAATAGAATCACTTATAGTAGAGACAAAATCAATATAGCAAGTAGGTGGATTAGTTGCCCCAGTCACGGTAACCGTGGTACATTCCGTGCCAATACAAGTGGTTCCAGATACTTCGTATTCGGCACAAATATCGTAAGTGCCTGCCGCAGGAAAAGTATAAGTCGCGGACATCCCCGTTCCTAATTGGATTCCAGTACCCAAAGAAGGAGAATACCATTCGACGATATTCGGAATAGGAGAATTAGGTGAAGGCCCTAAATCCATATTCACCGTTAAATTATTGGTTGTGGTTAAAACAGCATAAGCACAAGAAAGCGTTGAAAAGGTTACATTTATTGTTTGGCAAGTATCTGCTGAGCAAAGGATATTCCCCGCTGCATCAAGCATTTCTCCTACAACACAGACGTCATAAGTGCCGGGTACAGGGAAAACATACGTAAAAGGAGAACCCGTACCCGAATCTACAATACCATTTCCACCAGCGAATGTCCAACTGATGTTGTTGAAGGTCGGAACGGTAGGATCATTATTGATGACCTCAAAAATGCCTAGCGAATCACTCAACGTATAAGCAAAATCAATATTGCAGGTCGTAGGAGGATTAGGATCGACGACCGTGATTTGTTCGCAAATCGTTCCAAAACAAGTTGTTCCGTAGATCGTATATTCTGCGCAAATGTTATACGTTCCAGCAGCGGGAGCGGTGTACTGTATAGGTGAACCATTTCCTAAAGGAACAGCGACAAAAGGATCGACCCAATTCCAATAAATACTATCGGGTGTCATTGAATTTGGTGTTGTAGCATTCAATTCTAGTACAACGTCAAGCCCGTTCGTAGTATAACTTATAGCATAATCACAAGCACCTCCACTTGGACTAATCACAACGCTTGTGCATTCTGTCCCAACACAAGCTCCTGCTTCATAACTTGCACAAATATCATAAGTGCCTGATGTTGTTGAAGGAAAGGTATATGTCAAAACATTTCCTGTACCTAGTAGGACATTCGCACCTAGGGTAGGAGAGTACCATTCTACTATAGTAGGCATCGGTGAAGAGCCTGTACCAAATAGTTCTAGATTGACCGTGGAGTTGTTTACAATCGCTGTGATGTCGTAAGTACAAGTAGTTGATGGAAGATTAACGCTTATGGTTTGGCAAGTATCTGCACCACAAGTTATGGTATTGGTTATGGGATCCACAACTTCACCAAAAACGCAAACTTCATAATTCCCCGAAGTAGGGAAAATATAAGTAAATGGAGAGCCTGAACCAAAACCTGCTGAACCATTAGGCTCTTGAATATTCCAAGTAATAATATCAAAAGGCGTAGAAGCTGAAGTACTTAGTACTTCAAAAATGCCGATGGAATCACTTATCGTAGAGGTGAAATCTATATAGCAAGAAGGAGGCGTAGAGGGATCGGTGACCGTAATGGTTTCACAAATAACGCCACCACAGGTCGTTCCTGTCACTAGGTAATCAGCACAAATCTCGTAAGTACCCGCAGCAGGTAAAGTCGCTGTAATACCCACCCCTGTACCAAGTGTGATTGGAATACCAGCAGTGTTGATATACCAAGTAACATCATCTGGTTGAGGCATACTAGGGTCAAAAGCTTGTAAATCAAGTGCTACATCTAGACCGTTCGTAGTATAGTTTATCGTGAATTGACAAGGATTGGTCGTTGTATTAGGTACGGTGATACTGTCGCAAAAAACGGATTGACAATTTGTTATCGGATCTGAGATCAACAAGCAGGGGGTGTAAGTGCCTGAATTCGAATACGTGTGGATAGCATCGTAAGTAGTAGCTGTAGTACCATCACCAAAATCCCAAGTAGTATTCGGTGAAGTACCCGATACGGTTCCAGTAGAGGTGTTCGTGAAATTAACTGTAAGGTTATTACTAGAAACAGTATAGTCAAAATCGGCCACACAGGTTTGCCCAAAGCTAGGTGTAGCTCCAAGGAGCAGCATAAGGCAGCCCAAAGTATAGACGTAAAAATGGGGGAAGTTATTTTTTAGGCGCATAAATATCATGTTATTCGTTGGTTATTATCTTTCTTAATGATAGGGAAGCTATAATTTGACAAAAATTGCCAAGGCCTTTTGCAATTTAGTATCGAATTTGTCCTTCTCTATAATTCACATTACAAAAGTGCGAAGAAAATTCTTTGGAAAAAAGTACAATTTTAAAGACTTGTGAAGACGTTTGTTTTTTAAATTTTATTTAAATTGTTGTTTTTTAGCGGTATATGATTCTTAGTTAGGTTTTTTGTGAAAATTAAAAACTTTCATTCCTTAGAATTACTTAAATAGACTAATCGC
This sequence comes from Saprospiraceae bacterium, assembly GCA_020631545.1. GTDB lineage: Bacteria > Bacteroidota > Bacteroidia > Chitinophagales > Saprospiraceae > JAHDHB01. The sequence goes on from JAHDHB010000135.1 coordinate 7,885, forward strand.
CATAAGGGGAAAAACTAGGGAATATATAATTCAAAATACCTGATAATTGAAACAGGTATTCAGAGGGCAAGCACAAGGGACTGCCCCTACGGATTTTAGGCGTAAGGTAGTCCTGTACATTCTAAAAATTAAGTGAAACTAGAAAAAGCTCCTTGTGAACCAGCAATTCTCGGTTTGACAAAAGCAATAGGAAGCTATTGGGTGTTCGCAAGAGAAGGCGGTAGCCTTCGAGGTTCTATAGCAAGGGGTTTCAACCCCTTGGTTCGTAAAATAAGCCACCAAGTTTTGCCCAAAATAGGCAAGAGTTCACTCATTAGATACTAAAAACATGTTTTTTATGTCAAACCGAGAAAAAGCTCCTTGTGAACAACTCTTAACTTTAAACTCCTAACTCTTAACTAAAAAACCTATTTCCCAGAATTTCGAACATTCATGACTTTTTTGAGCAAATCGAACCAGAAAGGAGCGCCAAGCGAGATAGCAAGTGCCGTGACGATAAAACCTAGGATTTTTTTAAGCCACCAAATAAAACCCTCTTCCCAAATTTGCTTCTTGTCCACTTCACTCCAGCCTAAGCCAAGCGGAGAACGAACGGAGGCAATATCTTTACTGACGAGTTTATGGATTTGGTTTTGTAATTCATTGAGTTGTTCAACATTTACAGCATTCAGATTTTGTGTTTTTTGGTTAAGGCCTTGGTCAACAAACTCTTGTGCTACCGCAATGGCTTCCGCTCGTGCGGCAGGATCGTTCGATAATTTATTGTAAATGGAAAGCGTATCGGCATTAAAAACGATGGCAATTCCCATACCGATCATTAACAAAATTTGATGGACTTTTCGCTTGTACCAGCCTGTTGCCCTGTCCATTGTCCCGTCATACCATTCTTCCAGGCGTTTTTTGAATTTATCAATATCTTCATTCACATCGTTCAAGGTATCAAGTAAAAACGTCTTCAATTTACCATCTGGTAAATCACAAATCCCTTGTTTCACCTTAGAGATATCACTCCCATCTAAAGTCTGTAAAAAGATAGTTACAAAGGAAGACCCACTAATATAGGATGGAGCTATTCCTCCAAAGAAATGATACCAACGCTTGTCGGGCTTCATATTGCCGTACCAATTATGTTTTTTGAAGCGTTCAAACAGCTCCTTGCTCCCCTCCTCTATTTTTCCCTCTACCGTTTCATTGGTTAGTAGTTTTTCGAGAGCACGTTCCAACATCTTGCCTCTCAAAGACATCCATCCTGCAATGACCTCTTGCAAGGAAGTGGCTAGCAAACTTAGTATCAAAAAAATCAAAACGAGACCAATGGCAATAGAGATCATAGTGCTTTATGTTTTTCGGTGAAGCAATGGCATTCTTTACCAAGATACAAACAAAAATGCAATAAATAAAAACTCGTCTTTACTTTAGAATTGCTTGATTTGTGGGTATAAAAAAGGCCCTGCTTTCCTACATTGCTGAGGAAAACAGAGCATTAGAATAACACTAAGAACTAAATTTTGAGGACACTCCGAGGAAAATACGATGTAAGATTTACGAAGTATGATTTTTATTATTTGCTAGCAAATAATCGTTTACGCAGTGAGAATTTTATAGCTCATTCATCATAAACATAAATCATGTGTTTTCGTCAATTCTTCCTTTTCGGAGTAAACTATATCTTTTATGGGGAATTCTCTAGCAGCCTGTTTGATTGGTCTTTGCTAAACGGGTGGTATCAAAACACATAGATTCTGCTTTGTCTAGCATACTTTGGTAAATAGCATCGCTGAGCGTAGGCGTACGTGATAAAACAAATAAATTATTAAAATCAGGTGAACCAACTAGCATATGTGAGCCAGCTTCAAACTCTAAAATCCAGTAATTTCCTGGGAAAGGAACACTAGGAAAGCTTACTATTAATTTTGTGAAATCTTCGGGGTCGGGTTGTGTGGCCTGTCCTTCAATAATAACTTGTCTATCTTCTACGTCACACTGATTTAAAACGATAACTGCATCTCCTTCTGGTGCAAGGGTATAGGTAGCTGTCGTACACATGCAGCCTGTATTCCAAGGCTCTGGGATAGTACTGATTTCATGCCATACGCCTAGGAATTCATCAAGGTTTGCTCTAGCATCTGTTGTGATGTCATCACATGCAGGTTCTAGGACTTCTTCGTCTTTGCAAGCTGTAAATACTAGGAATAGAATGGGGAGGAATAAAAACTTTTTCATAATACGATGTTTGTTTTGTGAATAACGTACTCTTTAACATCGTAATAGCTAGATGGTTTTACTTCTCCTAGAATTATTTTTTTGAAAAGTTTTGTTTAAATAGGTTTGGGTTGATTAACAAGGCTTTAAGTAGTTGGTTCTTTTTTAGAAATTTTGAAAATTAATTTTGTTTAACGACTGACTTGGCACTAATTACGGTGTTATTTTGGTGTAATCAACTTCTCCGCGCATCGCTTTCAACAAAAAATCCTCATCCAAGCCATTTACCAACCACGTTTCAATCCCTGCTGCTTGTGCGATAGAGGCCGCTTCTATTTTTGAACGCATTCCTCCAGAGCCTTGTGCAGATTTATTCTCTCCAATTCCTCCAAGGACTGTATTTAAATCCGAAACGTCCAATACAGTTTGATAGTCAGCATGTTTACTAGGATCTTTATCGTACAAGCCATAGGTGTTGGTCGCCATCACGAGCAAATCAGCCTTAACCAATTTTGCAGTCAGTGCAGCCAATTTATCATTATCCCCAAACTGTATTTCTTCTGTAGCTACTGTATCATTTTCGTTGATTATGGGGATGTAATTGTTTTCGACGAGGACATTAATAGTATTGACAATGTTCTTCCTAGATTCCTCCCGTTCGATATCCATGTAAGAAATTAAACACTGTGCAGTCAATAAGCTTAATTCCCGAAAACTTTCTTGAATGATGCGCATCAAGTGGGGTTGACCGATGGAGGCTAGGGCTTGCTTAACGGTTATTTCTTGTCCATTGCCTTCAATATTGACGAATTGTTTGGCTACCGCAATGGCTCCTGAACTTACAACAATGAACTCATAATCATTGCGTAAAGCATAAATTTGCCTTCCGATGTCCTCAATTTTCCCTCTAGAGATTTTATCTGTTCCCCTAGTCAAGGTTCCTGTGCCTATTTTAAGCACAATTCTTTTTTTATCGTACTTGCCCATTGCCATAAATAAACCATTTGTTCGTAACTAATTGCTCTAAGCCTAGAGGGCCTCGGTGGTGCATTTTTTCTGTGCTAATCGCCAATTCTGCGCCCATACCAAACTCTCCGCCATCTGTAAACCGCGTAGAAGCATTATGATAGACGGCGGCGGCATCTATAGCTTCCATAAATTGGGTGGCAACTGCCGTATCCTCCGTCACGATGCTCACGGAATGACCTCCAGCATATTTGTTGATCATCTCTACAGCTTTTTCGCTACCATCTACTAAGCCGATTACGATTTTATAATCTAAAAATTCCTCATACCAAACCGCTTCATGGTCAATTTTACTTTGGCCATTCCCCGCCAAGGATGCATCCACTAAGACTTCTACGCCAGCCTTTTCTAATTGTTCAATTAAAATTTTAGAAAACTCAGCGCAATTTGTAAGGTTTTTGTCTATCAAGACTTTATCTAGTGCATTGCAAGCAGAAATTTTACTCATTTTTCCATTCCAAATGATCGATTTTGCTTTCTCCAAATCTGCTTCGGTATGCACATACAAGAAGTTATTTCCTCGACCACTGACTAGAACGGGGCAGTTGGCGTGTTGCTTGACAAAACGGATTAAACCTTCTCCTCCACGAGGTACGATCAAGTCGATACGCTGACTTGGATTTTTTAAAAAAGCTTGAGTATCTGATCGTTGCAAATTTAAGTATTGAATCCAATCTTTCGAATGCCCATTTTCTTCTAGTGCTTGATGCCAGCATTGGACGAGCTTTAAATTGGATTGCAAAGACTCCTTGCCTCCTTTCAATAAAATTCGATTGCCTGATTTAAAGGCAATGGCGGCGGCTTCTATCGTTACATCTGGCCTAGATTCGTAAATAATCAGTACGGTTCCGAAAGGAGCGGAGCGATTGACAACACGCATACTATTCTCATGCTCAAATTGATATAAATCACGACCAATAGGATCGACTTTCTCCATCACTTCCTTAACGGAACGAATCATGCCGTCAACTTTCTTCGCATCGACTTTCAATCGATCCAGCATGGATTTATCATTACCCTTATAATGTTGTACATCTCCTTGGTTGATGGTTATAATTTTCGTTCGCTCTTGCTCCAACAACTCCGCCATTCTTGCCAATACTTTATTTTTTTCTTCCCCCGTTAAGCCTTTATGCATCATGGATTAGATTTTTTGGATTGAAAACGCAAAGATGAGGTGTTCTAGTGATTTTTCCTAGGAAGAAATGTCTTTTTTGTAACTATCCATTACTTATGAACAGAGCCACTAAGACGAAAGATGGATAAAATTGGTCAATTACTGTTAGTTAGATTTAAAAGGCTATCATG
>JAHDHB010000136.1 GCA_020631545.1 Saprospiraceae bacterium
ACAAAGCTTTGTTAAGTGGGCATTGTATGACAATCAGAATTTTAAGGAAGATAAAGATGCCGAAATCTTAGCAAAATGTAATGAAGCGCTGGATTCCTTTACTCATGTTAATAAACTCAAAAATATTATTGATGAGTTAACTACTTGTAGAGGATTTGATAAAAAAATAAGTAAAGCCCTCCGAAAGAAGATTAATGATATTTTCACTTTTCTACCAAAAGAAAAAACACCCCTTATCCAAGTTCAAGTAGAGGGAATAAAATACTATCTAAGGCGTAGTAAAATACAGTATCAAAAATTTGAAAACACCTATTTTAACAGCTTTAGCGAATTATCTCATCTTAAAAGCTTTCTGCTCATTTCTTTAGTGAATGGATTACTCGTTATGCCTAACAAAAGAGCAGAAGACAATCATAAATACATTAAATTTTATCGTTTTGGAATAAAGCATGATTTGTTGGTTGAAAATGGGAAAATTTCTAGCTTACAATTCGATAATATTATTTTCATTGCAGAAACCATGAGCGATTATAAGCTTATTCGACTTGCTCATGACAAACTTGCTCATTTTATCCCTGACCCAAGATCGCGAGGAAGAAGCATCTTACTTTCAGAGGCTTATGCACTCTTTGGAGAAGAAAACTATAAAGAAGCGTTAGAGAAATTAGACGCACTAGGAAAAAAGAATGACCTTCCTCATTTTTTCATTATGCGAAGAAATATTCTCGTACCGAAATGCTTATACGAGCTATATGATGATAAGCAAGAGGCTTATAATCATATCGAAGGTGCCTGTTCCTCTCTCAAAAAGATGGCCTATCGACTTGAAAAGAAAGGTCAGATTAATAAAGAAACAAAACAGGGTTTGTATAACTACAGCAAGATTTTTTGTAAAATTGCAGACAAGCACAACCCAAGCTCCAAAGCAGAACTCCTTACTATACTCGATGAATATAAGGGTGTAATGGTGGAGACAAAATATATTCTTGAAAAAATCAATGAAAAGGAGTAGAGTTGTCTCTAGTGGTTCAACTCATAAGTTCTAAGTTTAAGCTTATTATTTTTCCTTTATCTCTGCGTTCCTCATCGGTCAGGTAGCTACCGCTACTTTCCCTCTACGCGCATTGGCTAACAAAAAAATCACCGCGCCTATTCTATCAACTACTTATGAGTTATACCACTAGTCTTCTACTTCATACGTAAAAACATCAGTTCCAATACTAACTGTAAGGAGGTAGCTTCCTTCTATGTCTGGTAAGTATAACTTTGTTTTCTCGCTTTGGTAAGTATAACTTTGTTTGGTCTTTTGAGTAATCACTATCTCAAATGGTACTAGCATAACACCATTTTCCCGTCTATATTTCTTAGGTATTTCGAATGTACATACTACATCCCCAGTTTTACTTATGATAATAACGAGCTCTTCGCCTCCATCCTGAATATTAGCCTTAATAAAAGGAGTTCCACAGAGGAATAATAATAAAAAGAATATCGTAGCCCATTGGTTTTTCATGGCAAAGTGATTTTAAAACACATATTAATTAAATGTTGCAATTCCTCTTGTAAGGTACATTTTTTGAAGCAAAATAAAACTATCTGCATTTGACACCATAGAACGTTGTCATGTTTAAAAATGGCAACTAGATCTGTGACTGTCAAGGGCTTAGTTGCTGTTAAAAGTGGTAAGGTTCATCTAAGTGACAACATAATGAATAATCAATAAACTGAATGATGTTTTCTATAAGGGTATACCTATTCTTATCTTGCATACAACTTAATACAAGGATAGGTTATACAGATAACCACCAAATCATTAAGCTAAAACAGTTTGGGTTTAGGGAAGCAGTATGCCTTCAGAGCAATATCCCTTAAGCACAGCACAATTTCTGGAGGTTTCATCATCAGTAGATTTCGGGTCGTGATGGCTGCTTGTGCTGTGCTATTTTAAACGCTAATCACCTCAACATATATTTTGGACTATGGCGTAATACCACTTGTGCCCTTTCTCTATGAGTTGGATGCTTTCACTTTACTCCAGTTTAGTGATTCCGACACCCTCTGAAACCTGCCTGTTTCGAGGGTGTTTTTTGTTGGATTCAACATAGAAAAAGCCTCCAGAAATCTTTCACGAAGATTTTTTATGACTTAGCATCATAAAACTACTGAAATTTAAGGTGAATTAGTGAATTATAGGAAGAATAATCTACTTGTAGTTTATTCCGTTTATTCAACCAAAAATTAATCTTCAATTCTCCATCTAACTAAGTATCTTGGTTTTACCTACAAAATGAGTCAATATAAAGAAACTAATGGCGACAACAGCAGCTAAGAATCCCGCTTCCTTCCATTCCATAAAAATAAGCTTGCCGATCAGGAACAAAATACCATAAGTAAGGACGATACCACTTAACCAGCAGATAATCAGGTTGAATAAGTTGCTTCTACTTCCTGCGATGTGTTCCTCCAACTCTTCATCCAAATTGGCCTGAGCTAAGAAACCACCCCAAGCACCGTCAGACCTTACGATAGAAATGAGTTAAGGTAGCATGATCGGTAGGCGAAGTTAAAAAGGTAACCAATACCCAAACGACGGTGGTAAAAGCAACGGTAATTAAAAAGCTTTCAGGGAATTCAATTTCCATAGGATACATGACGGCCATCGCTACAAACGGAGCTAAAGTAGCGGCTATTTCACTCCAAGCATTGATTCTCCACCAGTACCAACGAAGGATTAAAACCATACCTAGTCCTGCTCCACACTGCATTAAAAATCCCCAAGCGCCAGAAATAGAGCTTATCATAGTTGTCGTAATCAAACCTAAAACCATCAAAATTAAAGTAGAAACTCTAGACATCGTAACGAAGTGCTTGTCGTCTGCCTCTGGTTTGATGAAGCGTTTGTAAAAATCATTGACGATATAGCTAGCGCCCCAATTGAGTTGGGTAGAAATTGTACTCATATAAGCAGCAAAGAAAGCGACAAGGAGTAATCCTTTTAGCCCCGTAGGCAGAAAATCACGCATAGCATAAACATAACCGAGCTTGACGTCGGCCTCTGGTAGGGTAGGGTAGAGTACGATAGCACAAAGCCCGACTAAAATCCAAGGCCAAGGACGAATACAATAATGCGCTACTTGAAAAAATAAGGTCGCATAAACAGCATCTTTCTCCGATTTTGCACTCATCATTCGTTGAGCGATATACCCACCACCTCCAGGCTCTGCACCAGGATACCAACTGGCCCACCATTGTACACCAGCATAGGCGAAAAATGCTCCAATACTGAGTCCCAATGTTTTACCCGCTGATGCCGTGCTTTCTGCGCCTCCTATGCTAGGAAGAAAATTCAAGGTTCCTTCTGGTAAGGCCTCCTTTAAACCACTAATACCACCAATTTTTTCAGAGGTAACCACTAGAACAGCTAGAATTGTACACCCTGTGATAGCAATGAAAAACTGGATAACATCCGTCATGGCCACTCCAAGAAGCCCCGAAATAGAAGAATATACTGCTACTAAGAGCATCGCACAAGCGGTATAGAATAAAGGCTCGTAGCCTTCCAGCTCAAAAAAGACTTCAAGTAACGACATTAAAGCAACATTTACCCAAGCAATGATGATCATATTCATAAAAACGCCTAGATAAATCGATTTGAAGCCACGAAGAAATTTTGCCTTAGCACCACTATAACGGAGTTCGATGAGTTCAACCTCGGTTAACACACCCGATTTTCGCCACAGTTTAGCAAAGAAGAAGGTTGTTAGCATTCCCCCCGCCAAAAAGCTCCACCACAACCAGTTACCAGCAATACCACTCTGCCCCACAAGTTCAGTAACGGCAAGAGGCGTATCCGCTGCGAAGGTGGTTGCTACCATCGAAATCCCTGCAATGTACCAAGGGAGATTTCGGCCTCCAAGAAAGAAACTATCCAAATCTTTCCCCGCTTTTTTGGCATAAGAAAGTCCAACGCCAAGGATAAGCATAAAAAAGCCAATAATTATGGCCAAATCGAGGGTGGCGAGTTGCATAGGTTGATGATTTAAAGGTTGAAAATGGAATTTACACCCAATTTAGAATAATATTTTTATCTTGCCATAGATTTCAACAAAAACTTTTTCACATTGAAGATGGAAAATATTGACCTTTAACAGGAATGGAGACCAACAATAGGTGACCGCTGTTGGCTATTGGCAAATTCCTTCGGAATTTAGTTTCCTTAGGTTTACAAAACAAGTCTATTTGTGATCAGTTATTTTTGATGAATTAACTTGTTGTTCAATTGAAAGCTTTGTGTAAAAAACAAACTTTCAGCGTAATGTATACCCCAAACCCCTTTAGGGGTTACCTGTCTGTAGCCAAGGGTTTTAACCCTTTGGGAATTTGAAATATAAACAATCAAGCACGATGATAAGAACAATCTATTTATTGGCATTTTTCCTTTTAGGTAATAGCCAAATCCAAGCACAGAGCATTAAAGCCTTTAAAGAATACCAAGCAAATGCTAGTGCGTACGAAAACATAAAAGTGATACCGGTTCATTCAGACGAAGAAGCGAGTTCCTTTATCATTTTTGTAAAAGAAGGCGTGAAGCTACACAAGCATGTCGAACATACAGAGCATGTGTCTGTACTAGCAGGAAAAGGCGAAATGACCTTAGGCGACGAAACAAAAATCGTAAAGAAAGGCGATTTTATCGTTATTCCCAAAGGCGTCCCGCATTCTGTTAAAGTGTTGAGTAAGAAGCCGATGAAAGTGCTTTCTGTTCAATCCCCTAAATTTGAAGGAAAAGACCGAGTGTTTTTAGAGAGTAGAGAGTAGAGAGTAGAGAGTAGAGAGACTGTCCGTGCCAATTGCCTTGATATCCTTGACAAGGCATTATGAATTTTGATCGCTATGCTAGAAAATAGGTGCAAGGCTAACCTTCGAGTTTTGCGGGAAGAAATTGTGCGATGGCAGAAAATGGAAAGTTTGAGCTAGGACGGGACATTGCTTAGACCTTCCATATTTTGCCTTCCCACTAGGCTTTCCTCAAATCTGAAAGGAGTTCAACAATTGAGGAATGTTTTGAGAACAGAAGAGGAATGTATAATAAATCGATTTGAAGTAAAGGATGAAGATGAAAGGAAACCATATGTTGACCAAGTAATAATTGATAAAGAAGTCATGGTATTTTACACCTATGAGCATGAAGAAGAACTCGAACACATTTTAATTCGATAAGCAGAAGGAGTCAAACCCATTTCTTTTTTAAAATACCGGTTAAAAGAAGCCTTATTATTAAAACCAGATTCAAAGGCAATTTGAAGGATAGTCCAGTGGCTGTAGTTCTCATCTTGGAGAAGCATTTTTACATAGTTTACTCGGTATCCATTGATTAATTCAAAAAAATTAACCCCATACTGCTCGTTGATAACTTGAGATAATTGATGCCGGGACGTGTCGAGGTAACTGGCTAGATCGTCTAAACGCAATTCGTTTTCCTTGAATACTTTTTCTTCCGTCAACAGTTGTTCCAATCGTTTTTTGATAGACTGACTAGCAGATGTTGTCAGTTGGGATTGTTTGTATTTAGAATTTGGAAGGAAATTTTCGATAGGCTCGCTACTAAATACTCGCTTCTGAATCAGTGCCATATAAGCAATAGTTAGGATTGAAACTGCCATAACGAGACTGATGGCGTAATCCCATTCTGGACTAAAAAAAGTAGCGTTCGCAAGTACATAATAGGAGATAAAAGCAAGCGTAAACCCATTCAATCCTTTCGAAACCAACAGCGACCAAGATTTAATATTCGTATCGACCTGCCAATCATTTTTAATAAGGTACTGTACCCGCATAGTATAAAACACCAAATGAGCGATCATCAAATGGGAAGAGGTGCCTAGAATAGTGCAATTTGGGGTAAACCACAGGCGAATTTCAAAATTCAACAAGTATCCAGGCAAGAGTAACAAAGCGATTATTGTAGGAAGCAAAAAATGTTTGCTTATCTCTCTCTTCGTATATTGATCCTGAAAAGAAGACTTCAAGTAAAAGTATACAGATGGGCCGATCAAGTAGATGAAAAATGGCCAAATCCCTCTAAAATATGGGAATGTCTGTGCGTATTTCGTCCAATAAAAAACATAGGAAGTAAGAATCATGCTAAATGAAAAAACCAAAAGCGCCATCCACTTTTCCCCTACCGAAAACCGTGACTTGCTGAACGCCAAGGCTAGGGTAAGCACAAAGCCTAATCCTGACAGTACCGCAAATATTAAAGTCCAGCTATTAAAACTAGGAACCTGTTCTATGGTGTCAGCCGCAACTTGCGCATTGACCGACTGACACCATAAAAACAGACCCAAAATCAGAAAGTAATTATCACGCCTTTTTTTTATCATCGTCTTACTAGTATTCTCTGCGTAATTAGTTGGCCATCTGCTAATTTAGAATTTACGACATACATACCACTAGGCCTATCCTTAGCTGTCCAAATCATTGAGCTATCAGGCACTATTCTGTCAACAAATTGGCCGTTTATACCGTAAATATCAACAAATTCTAGTTTTTTGTTCAAGAAATCCTTGGCTAAATAAAATTCAAGCCCTACGGAGGGGGTGATAAAACTAGTTTCCACATATTCCACCGCAGATTCAATAACGCTACTCACCGTTAATTCCCTTAAAACGACAGCATTTGGCGTGAGGAGTCCTAAAGTGCCACTAGGAATGAAGGTTTGATTGAAGGTCGCATCAGCATTATACCAATTCACACACGAACAAGCTCCTCCTCCTAGCAAAAATGAGCCATCAGGGAAAAATGCCACACCTTCACCTTGTCCTAAGCCCGTAATTAAGGTTGTATCAAAGGTGCCATCGGGCAAAAAACGCTTTACTGAACCCGCATTATAATCCAACACGATTAGATTTCCTTCATCGTCAAACCAAATATTCGTGGGGCCAGCCAAGCCCGTTTCGATAAAAATCCCTTGGTCTTCTCCTACTGCATTGAATTTTTGGACGAATTTTCCACCCCAAGAAGAGACATAAAGGTTTCCAGCAGTATCCCAATCCAAACCAATGCTGTTTAATACGCCAATATCCGTAAATTCATCGACAAAAGTACCGTCCATATTATAGCGCAAGACCTTTCCGTTGCTCTGCCATTGAAGCACATAAAGCAGCCCGTCTGGCCCTAACTTCATACGTGTAGGGCCATTGATTCCTGTTGCAAAGTCGTCGATATAAGCCCCCGTAGTTGCATTGTGACGGGAAATCTTTCCTGTTCCCAAATTAGAAATTAATACTCGATTGCTATCTTCTTGAAAAAGAATATCCTGTGGCCAATTCAAATTTTCATTCGTAAAGACAGTCCCATTCTCCCCATTTTCGTCAAATTTTAGAATTTGCCAAGGAGGCTGATTAAAATTACCGGCATCGCTGATGTACACCTCGTAGTTTTGAGCGAGAAGACTATTCGCAATCAGCATAAAACTGAAAATAGATACTAGTGTTTTTGTTTTCATGGTTCACGTATTTTGAAGTGAAATAAAAACAAGTTGCGCCAAATCTGGGAGGTAAATGTCTCTTTTTATAAAGATTTACTAGGTAAATCTGCACTTATTTATAGTTACCTTGCTACAAATACCCATTTTTCACCCAAGGCTAAGATTTTAGTCGGACTAAACTTAAGGAGGCGAAGCCACTACCATGTAGTCCGCGATAGGCATCGGGAGTAGAGAGTAGAGCTTTTCGTTTAAGAGAGGGTTACCCAGTTTCCATTTTGGTAATAAAATTTATGATTTTTCTAGTAGCACCAGCATTAGATAAAACATATTGGGATGCAGCTTGAGCAGCCTTTTGGTGCTTATCCTTGTTTTGAAGTTCAAGGAGTATTTGTTTGAATTCTTTAGCATTACGAATAGAAAAACCCCCTCCAGTCTTGACTAATTGGAGGGCTTCTTCGAATTTTTGATACTTAGGACCGAAAATAATAGGACAGCCATACGCCGCTGGTTCCATCGTGTTGTGCAAGCCTGTTTTAAATCCGCCGCCAACATAGGCAACATGAGCAAAACGATATAAATAAGCTAGCATCCCAATATTGTCGATGATTAATGTCGTATAATTCAAGACGTTTTCCTCATGGGCTTCAGAGTAGCATATCGCACCTAATTCTTGTTTTAACTGTTGAATACTTTCCTTTTTAAGTTGGTGAGGAGCAAGGATGAAGCGTTGATTTTGTGTTGAGTTATGCTTGATGTAAGGAATTAGAATATGCTCATCTTCTGGCCATGTGCTACCAGCAATTAAGATTTCAGCATCTTGACAAAATGCCTCAAGAATAGGGTAGGAGGGCGTTTGTCGGCCAATCTCAAGCACACGATCCAAGCGAGTATCACCAGCTAAAGAATAGTTGTTGAAACCCTGAGCCTTTAAAAGCTGTTGGGTGGCCTCATTTTGTAGGAAAATGTGTGTGAGTTTCTTTAGAATAGTCTTGATGAAAGAGCCGTAGGGTTTGAAATAGAATTGATTAGGTCGGAAAATGGCAGAAATTAATAAAGTAGGAATATCCCGTTTTTGAAGTTCTTTCAAGTAATGATACCAAATGTCGTACTTGACAAAAATAGCGAGTTCAATGGGAAAACTGTTTAAAAATCGAATTGCATTTTGAGCAGTATCTAAAGGCAAGTAGTATACATAATCCGCTAAGGGATAGTTTTTTCTGATTTCATAACCAGAAGGCGAGAAAAAGGTTAATAGTATTCGTTTTTCAGGATATTTTTTTTTGAGTTCCTCTAAGATAGGACGTCCCTGTTCAAACTCGCCCAAAGAAGCACAATGCATCCAAATTACAGGCGTTTTGTCGGAGTTAAGTGCCTCCATTTTAGCCCATTGTCCCTTTCTGCCATCTACCCATAATTTTGCTTTAGGGATTATCAGTGCTGCTATAGTGAGAGCTATGTAATAAAAATTTAGGGAAATGTCGTATAAGAAAATACCTGCTTGAGATGAAAAATAGATAGCATGTTTATCGTTGACTAATCTTTTTTTCATTAGTAGAAAATTTCCTCTCCATTATCTTGATAAAGTGGTAAAGACCATCCTAAACGAATGCCTAGTAAGGAATCGAATCGTTTAGTCTCGTCCTTAAGCATCGTACCAAAATTAATAGAACGACGATTTTGAGTAAAAGCTTGCACCGCTTCTAGGCCAGCATAAAAATTAATCCGTTTGTTGTTGCTAAAATATTGGTAACCAAGGAATTGCTTGAGTCCCCAGCCATTCGTTAAATGATCATACCCTTTTTTGTATTCGCCAGTTATTTGAGGAATAGCTTCCGTAATATCTACAATTTTGAATCGGTGTTGTAAAAATCCAGTCCCTAAGGTAAAGCGTAAACCTGAGCGTAAATTGTTTTTACTAATAGGAATAATAAAACCTGCTAAGGCGCCGATATACATACCACGTTGGCCAATATTGGTTGGTGCAAGTTCTCCAGAAGAACCAATAATTCCTCCTTCCTCCGTACGTAAGGAAGCCAAAACGTCCTTTTTGGCATTTGCTCCAAAGATAAAATCAGCTTCTAAACCGAATATAAATTTGCGATAAAGATAATCTAAGCCAATACCAATATCTGAATTAACCCCAAAGTCCTTTTTCAAATCATTGCCAGGCATTTGAAAGGCATAACTCACATTGACTAAAAAAGCGTTGGGAAGACTAGAAGGATCATTTTCTTCTTGGGCAAACAGACTTAGACTGAATACCATGGAAATCAGAAGGCTTAAACTTTTTAGTGGCATAACTTTCTTTTTTGCAAATGTACATGTTTTTTGTTAGTATCCTTGAATCAACACTAAAGGATCGTGCAAAAAAATAAGGTGCTTTGTTTTTTATTTGTCATTTCTGTGTGAACACTTCAAGATGAATCAGGTTTCGTTTTTCATTTTGGTTTAGTTTGATTACTAGAAATAAATTGGAAGAGAAAAAGAAAATATGGGATGTCTAAATAGATAGTTGAAACCTACTTAGAAGTGGCTAAATAGTTGGGGTTTTCTGATTTTTTAAACATTATTCGCGTATATTTGCACCGCTAAACTAAAGAGATTAGGTTTTTTTCTCGGGATGAAACAACTTATGATTTTACTACGGATAAAAAAGAATGGAGTGTAGTAGCTGAAATAGCCAATGCGTTGAAAGTGTGTTTACTTATAAAGCTAGAGCTAAAATGGTTTGTTTTTTGATAGGAAAGCCCTATACTTCTTTTCTGTTTAGGTTATTTATTTTTTGTAGAAAAACAAAATTTTAATTAAACCCATTCATGCAGAAAAAAATACTTATAACTGGTGCTGCCGGATTTTTAGGTTCACATCTATGTGATAGATTTATCAAAGAGGGATTTCACGTAATAGGAATGGATAACCTGATTACTGGGAATATCAAAAACATTGAACACCTTTTTCCTCTTAAAGAATTTGAATACTATCATCATGATGTAAGCAAATTCGTGCATGTTCCAGGAGAATTGGATTATATATTGCATTTTGCTTCGCCGGCGAGTCCTATTGATTACCTAAAAATGCCTATTCAAACCTTGAAAGTAGGTTCTTTGGGTACGCATAATTTGTTGGGCTTGGCAAAGGCAAAGAAAGCAAGGATTTTAGTCGCTTCTACTTCGGAGGTTTATGGAGACCCAGAAGTAAACCCTCAACCTGAAGAATATTGGGGAAATGTGAATCCTGTAGGCCCTAGAGGGGTGTATGACGAAGCAAAGCGATTTCAGGAAGCTATGACGATGGCTTACCATAATTATCACGGCTTGGAAACTAGAATCGTTCGGATTTTCAATACCTATGGTCCAAGGATGCGTGTGAATGACGGTCGTGCTTTACCTACTTTTTTCCGACAGGCTATTGAAGGGGAAAATATCACGGTTTTTGGAGATGGTTTGCAAACTCGCTCCTTTTGTTATGTTGATGATTTGGTAGAGGGCATTTATCGTTTGTTATTAAGTGATTACCATTTGCCTGTGAATATAGGGAATCCTGATGAGATAACGGTTAAGCAGTGTGCTGAGGAAGTTATTGCTTTAGTAGGAGGAGAAGCGAAGATCATTTATAAAGATCTACCTAAAGATGATCCTAAGGTTCGTCGACCTTTAACGACAAAGGCGAAAGAAATTTTAGGTTGGGAAGCTAAAGTAGACCGAGCAAAAGGGCTGCAATTGACTTTTGAATACTTTAAATCTGTGCTTAGTGAGGCTAAAAAGACGTCGAAATAAAAACTAGTTTTAATGGATACCAAACAACGATCAATACTTATTACTGGAGGTGCTGGCTTTATTGGCTCTCATGTAGTAAGACTTTTTATTAAGAAATACGCTCAATATCATATCGTTAACTTAGATAAGTTGACGTATGCAGGAAACTTAGAAAACCTGAAGGATATTGAAAAAGCACCCAATTATACTTTTGTAAAGGGAGATATTTTGGATGCTGATTTACTAAATGAGCTTTTTGAGAAGTACAACTTCCATGGAGTTATTCACTTGGCAGCGGAGTCTCATGTTGATCGTTCTATTTCGAATCCATTGGCTTTCGTGGAGACTAACGTCTTGGGGACGGTTACCTTACTTAATGTTGCTAAAACGCACTGGAAAGGCAAGGAGGAAGATAAATTGTTTTACCATATTTCAACGGATGAAGTGTATGGAACGCTAGGGGAGGAAGGTTTATTTACCGAGGAAACGCCTTATGATCCGCGTTCTCCGTATTCTTCGGCCAAGGCGAGTTCCGATCACTTTGTTCGAGCTTATCACCATACTTTTGGACTTCCTGTAGTTATTTCAAATTGCTCCAATAATTATGGTTCACATCAGTTTCCTGAGAAGTTGATTCCGTTGTTTATCAACAACATAAAACACAACAAACCTTTACCCGTTTATGGAGATGGGAAGTATACTAGAGATTGGCTGTGGGTCGTCGATCATGCTGCGGCTATTGATTTAATCTACCATAAAGGACGATTAGGAGAAACCTATAATATAGGCGGGAGGAATGAGTGGAAAAACATTGATTTGATTCATGTCCTTTGTGATGTGATGGACGAAGAATTGGGGCGTGAGCAAGGAAGTTCTAGAAATTTAATTACTTACGTGACTGACCGACCAGGGCATGATCGCAGGTACGCTATAGATGCTACAAAGTTGGAAAATGAGTTGGGCTGGAAGGCATCCGTTACATTTAGAGAAGGATTAAGGGGGACGATTACTTGGTATCTTCAAAATGAAGAATGGCTGAATAATGTTACTTCTGGAAATTACCAAGATTACTATCGCAAACAATATCGATCTGTTTGATAAAAATCAAGTGATGAAAAACGTTGTTTTTATATTATTGATGTTCATGCT
>JAHDHB010000137.1 GCA_020631545.1 Saprospiraceae bacterium
ACAAACATTACTGTAGAGCATTAAACAGACAATTTTGATTATTATTTTACGGGTATAACTACAGGAAAGGCTAGGGAAGGGATGATTTTATCCAGTAAAGGCGATGAATTCTATCCACATGAATTCATCCATAAATTGCTACCTCCTAATGAACGTAGAGGATGGGTGATCGAGGAAGGTTTAGCAACATTTTTGGGAACCAAAGAAGATTTAAATGAATATTTTTCAATAATGCAAAAATTGGCTAAAGACTATAATATAAAAGCATCATACTCCTTAGAAAACATACTTAACAACCAAACGGAATGGAATGGTTATCCCGTAGCTTACCCCGCAGGAGCTTTAATTTGTGAAGTAATTCACGAAATTAAGGGTGATGAAGGGATTAGCAAATTAATCAAAGGAAAGACAAAGGGTTATGATGAAATTATAAGCCTAACTAAAGATATTTTACAACTCAATGAATCTGAGGTTATAAAGTTACTTGAGAAAAAAATAAAAGAATTCGAGTGAATAAACTGCTGTTAACAAAAGCTACAGCGGTCCTTCACTCATAAGGTGAAAAGAAAACTCCCTTCTCCTCGAAGAAAATCTAAGCAAGATTTTTTTTGCCTTTTATATTACTTTTTGCCTTCCTACTAGTACCTTTGTAAAGCATTCCCAAACTGGTAGAACAAACAACGATATGAAAAATATTATAACTTATATTGCCTTGGTAATCTTTGCTTTTTCTTTGCAAAATTGCAAAAAAGACAAGCTGGAAGACCTTAATTGTATTCAACTCACAGATGTGAATGCACAACCCATTGGTGATTATGGTAGTTGCAATATTCAGATTCAGTGGAAAAATTCGAGTTTATCAAGTAGAGAACTGACTTATCTCGACTTTCCTGATGCTATAGATATGAGTGATACCGAAAATCAAGTAATCACAAGCGCCTTTGTCTATCCCAATCCTGCTCAGTTAAATGGAGTCCTCAATTTTGGTTTTGCCTCTTCTGAAGCGAACAAAAACTTGAAAATTCAACTAGGCATAGTGGATATGGAGCGAAACGTATTACTACAGGAAAGCGTTAAGCTAAATCGAATGGGAGACTTGAGCCTCCAGCTAAACGATAATATTTTTGAAGCAGGAAAGTTTTATCGGCTATACTATCGGATGTCTTCTAAAGACGAGAGTTCCTTATTTGAAGGCTATGGAAATATCTTAGTTTGTGATGGCCCCGTAGAAAGTGTAGAAGATTGTCTTTGATCAGCTATTCGTAATCCAATCAAATGACAGCAACCGAAAATTTTATCTATAAGTATGAAGGTGAACAACGTAGGATATTGCTGTACTTACATCATCTTCTAGTAGAAGACTTGAATTTGACGACTAAAATTCGGTACAAAATCCCATTTTACGACCAAAAGAGTTGGATCTGTTACTTAAATCCTAAGAAGGACGGCGGTATTGATTTAGCTTTTATTCAAGGAGCGGCTTTGTCCAATGCCCAAGGTTTACTAGAACAAAAGGAGCGAAAGCAAGTGGCTAGCGTCACGTTCTACAAACTAGAAGATATACCAAAAGCCACTGTAATAGAGGTGATTCAGGAAGCCCTCTTGTTGGAGGAGATGGGAATTTAAATTCGTTCTAATATCGCTCGTTGTAAAACGGCAATTCCGAAAGAATCCACACTAGTTCTTTAGTCGTAATCGGTTCCATTTTTCCAGAAATAATTTCAAAGATGATTCGCTCCTCCTTTCCATTCTCCTAGCCAAATTTCAGGGAAACGCTCCACCTCTTTTACTAGGGTATCTTCTTGCTTTACAGTTGTTTCACAAGCCAAGCAACAGAATTAAAGAAGTAAACAAAAGAGCTTTGGGATTTTATTTTTCATGATGCACTGCAACCTACCATTTTACGATAATCTTACCAATGGATTTTCTAGAACCTAACAACTCATGAGCTTCACCAATTTTTTCTGTGGAAAATTCTCCCCCAATCGTCGGTTTTAAGATGCCTGTCTCAGCGAATTTTACAACTTCCTTGAGGCACCGACTCAAAATTTCAGGCCGATCATCGGCAATGCGAAGCATATTTACACCTATCATTCCTTTGGAAGGACGAAGGAAGGAAATAGGGGAATAAATACCAAAACCAAGCACAACGCCAAGCAATTTAAAGATGTTATAATTGGTGTCCGAAAGTTTCGCTGCACCATAAGCCACTAAACGCCCACCAGAGCCCAAGAGCTTGTATCCTTTTTTGACGGAGCTCCCTCCTACACTATCAAACACCACATCCAAACCAGCATCACCCCGTATCTTTTTTACTTCTTTTGCAAAGTCAGTTGTTCTATAATCAATCGGATAATCAACCCCTTGCGCTTTCAAATAATCCAACTTATGCGTGGAAGCGGTGCCATAAACGGTACATCCTCTATCCTTCGCTAGCTGGACAAGTGCAGTGCCTACGCCTCCTGCTGCTGCTTGGATGAGGACATGATCGCCTTCATGCAAACGGACCATTTCATATGCAGCATAATAGGCTGTAATACATTGCGTTGTCAAGGCAAGTGCAACACCAATAGGCATGTCTTCACTAATCACGGCGGCACCTCTAGCATCCGTCACGGCATACTCTGCGTAGCCCCCAAATCGCGTCATTCCCGCTACACGCTGACCTACTTGAAAATTGCTTATGCCTGATCCTACGGCTTCTACACGGCCCACGACATCATACCCCAAGACAGCCGGCAAAGGTGGTGCATCCTCATATTTACCCAACCGTGCCATCACATCGGCATAGTTCAATCCAAAAGCTTCTACTTTGATGAGTAGTTCATGAGCTTGTGGCGCAGGCCGTTCTCGTTCTTGAATCTTAAATGCTTTATCGGCTGCTCCTCTTCTGACCAAGGCAACTACTTTCATGGAAGTTGATTTTTATATTTAAAGTTGTCCAAAGATAAGAAAAGGTTGGCAAATGGAGAACGGATGACTTTTTACTTTGTTTGATCGTCTTTACGCAATGAGCGTCTATGTGAATAGGTCGTAAGACCTCTAATTTAACCTATGGCCCCTTCTATATCGACATTGCCAAAAATATATGATTATAGTTAGCGGTAATTTAGTTGTTTATAGGGCAGCTTATCCCGCTATCCGTTTGTAGTCGGCACGCTGTAGCCGCATTCAGCATGGTCGTACAGGCATCTTCCTAAACGTCAGCTACCTGTACGCCCTGCTTCATAGCAGCTACAGCGCACCACCTACCACTACTATCGGGGCTGCAACCCCTTGTAAAACAAGTAGTAAGATTGGGGAGTGGGCAAAAGAAGAACAGCCGATTTTTCTACCATTTAAGACCTAAAAATTATTCGAACTCAGGTTATTTGCATTGGCTCTTACACAAGTTGACTAAGGGAATTTGTGTAATTCGATAATATTGTATTAATTTAGTTCATGAGTTATTTATCCAAAAAAAACATTAACGATGACTCCTTCTAAGTCAACGCTGTTTTTTTCAAAGAGCTGGGAAAATCCCTACAAAAAACAACACTAAAAGTATAGCCCAAACCAATGCTGTCAAATAACTGAGCCAAAGGGGGGAACTGAGTTTCGTAAACCGATATAGCATATAAGGTATTGGCCTTAGAAAGATACTCGCTTTTTGTAAACCTTCTTGGAAGGTATTTACTTCTCCTTTAAGAACAAGTTTTACAGCCTTTTCCCCATATAAACCAACGCTGCCAAAGTGAAGTGCTAAGACCCAAACAAAGGACAACATCACCAATTCTTCTTCTGAGAAATCATTAAACGCAAATAGGTACAAGTAAATCGCAAGGAGCATACCCGCTGCAATGCTTAATTTATAAAACCACTCCAGTGATTTAAAGTAGTGAGGGGTATGCCCTGTTTTTACGTTATCTTGAGGATAATCAAGGACATCTATGGCATCTTTCCTTGCTTTGAACTTACGTCGTTCAAATATGGTTAGCCGTAGGATTGCATTATCGCAGTTATTGCAACGGCTTGACTCCATAGTCGTTGTAGTACCGCAGGTGGCACATTGGATAGTTCTAGGCATAGGACTTACAAATAAGTACAAGATAAGCAATAATATTAGAGCGGTTCTAACTTATATGCCTTTTTGCGTCTAGCGGTTCTGCTTAGAAATAATGGATGGTTTAAGCGAGGCTTATTCTTGTCCTGTTATCAAGCGAATCTGTTCCATCTCTCTCCTCAATTCGGAGGCTAATTCTTCCTCTGTTGGTAAGTAGAGTTTGTATTTTGAAGCAAAAAGTTGTTTGCTTTCTTCTAAAACAGAATACTTTACGATGGTTTGGTCTTTTTCAGAACAGAGAATAATACCTATAGTTGGGTTATCATCTTCATTTTTAAATTTATCTTCATAATAACGGACATACATATCCATTTTCCCAATGTCCTCATGCATTAATTCATGCATTTTTAAATCTATGAGTACAAAGCATTTCAAAATATAATTATAAAAGACTAGATCAATGTAGAAATGTTTTCCTGTAGCAGAGGTAAGCCGTTTTTGGCGTCCTACAAAAGAAAACCCCTTCCCCAATTCTAGTAAAAACTGTTGTAAATTATTCAGTAGTGCTGTCTCAAGATTTATTTCTGTTAAATCAGGTACATCCTTTAAACCCAAAAACTCTAAAACAAAAGGATCTTTGATGAGATCTTCAGGTTGTGTAGGCTTATTTTTTTCTTCTGCTTCCGTCATGACCAACTTCTTATCTTTGCTCGCTAGTAACCGTTCAAAATAGAAAGAGTTGATTTGACGATTTAGTTGCCGAGTTGACCATTGATTTTCAGCCGTTTCATTGATGTAGAATTCTCGCGCTTTAGGATTTTCGACACGCAAAATGCTTCGATAATGTGTCCAACTCAATTCGGTACGCACTGCGTCCCATTTTGGAAATGTGACATAGAATAGTCGCATATTTTGAAGATTGCGTATGGTAAATCCTTTACCAAACTCAAGTTTAAGTTGTTTCGATAGTTTTTCTAGGACTTTTTCTCCGAAAGCGGCTCTTGTCTTTCCTTGTTGTTCATCTTCTACAATCAGTCGACCGATTTCCCAATACGTTTTCACCATAATGGTGTTCACTGCTTTTGCGGTATACTTTCTTGCGTTGGTAAGTACTGTTCGGATACTTTCGTAGAGTTCAATTTTGGTAATAGCGTTTTCCATGAATGTTCTTGTTTTCTTTGAATGCAATAATAGAGGAGATACTATCAAGTATTCTTTTTAATTTGAATTACAAAATGTTGATTTTTACAAAACTACAGGTTTTTTGAATAAGATGCAAGTTGTTGTTTTTATTTTTTTGTTTTTGTGTTG
This sequence comes from Saprospiraceae bacterium, assembly GCA_020631545.1. GTDB lineage: Bacteria > Bacteroidota > Bacteroidia > Chitinophagales > Saprospiraceae > JAHDHB01. The sequence continues at coordinate 5,354 of JAHDHB010000137.1, forward strand.
TTGTTGTGGAAAATGGAATTGTTGGAATGACTTGATAATGAGTATCGTTATTGAAGGACGTTTTGTCTTCAAACAAAAAAAAGGATGCACACTAATTTGTGTACATCCTTCAAGTATTTATTTTTAGAACTTTATCCGTTCATTTCTTCAAACGTATTATTTAGAAGAGTGCTTCGTGATTTCTTCACCATCTTCTCCAATAATCTTAGTTTCAACGTATTGGGGGACAAAAACAGTGTAGGTGACCGTCTCATCTAAAGTCTGACCTCTGTATTTTACATTCGTAGAACGAGGGGCAGAGGTGATCAATAAAGAACCATCTTGTGTTCCTTGTTGCAAATTGTATCGACCTTGAATTAAGAAAGTCTTCATGACTTGAGAACTAGCGTTGTCAAGCATTACATTAGTATGTACGCGTACAAATGGTTCAGACCATTCTTTGACTTCTACTTCTCCTCCAAGATTTAGGACAACAGCATTGTTGCTTCCCATTGTAAAAGACTTAACGAAAGTCTTTTGAGTTTGTCCAAAAACACCATTGATAACAACTAGACTAAAAATGGCTAAAATTACGGCTCTCATGATAGTAAACTTTGTTCTGTTCGTAAAGCAAAATTTGGTGTCATAATTATTGTGGGTAACAAGTGTATAATTCCCATGTCTGTTATGACACTACAAAGGTATGTCAATATTCAGTCAGAAGCAAGTTAAAATAGAATAAAATTTTGGTAAAAGACGAAAAAACGTGTTTCGGTGAAATTAAATTCGACTTAAATTTATTTTACAGTTTATAGTTTTGTGATGTTGTAAATTACCTAATTATGCATTGAAATAGTGAATAGGATACAATAAAGATTTTTTTTTCTAGGAGAAGTAGTTGTAAAGTGTTCTTTGTGAGTGCTTAAAGAATAGTGAAAATTTTCATTGTGATGGGTTTTTTTATACAAAAGCCGTTTATCATCGAAAAAGCGGTAAAAAATAGAATTGGAGTAAGATTTTACGGCTAGTTTTTCCAACTCTAATACTAAATACTACTCGCTTCTTCAAGACTAATATCCCTTCTAGAAAATGGGGCGTAGATTTCCATTTCCTCCTCTCTCTGTTTCTAAGTTCGCTTTATTTTTACTAGGAGGAGTAGCGGTTTTTCTTTTTACTGACTACTGGTTTTACCGTTTAATCCTCAGGGAGTTGCAGCCCCGATAGAAGTGATATGCGGTGCTGATGAAGGCGTGTGAAGCAAAGGGTATGGATGGCTGACGTTTAGGAAGACGGCCAAACCCTTATGCTGAACCGCCTGAAGCAGTGCCGCATACAAACGGATAGCGGGATTAGCTGCCCAAATGAAACAAAAAAGGACAGTACTTCTACCTTGAAGTGCTGTCCTTACTTATACAGTAGTAGGTGGCTGACTAGTTATCTCCAAAGAAAAAATCGAAATTCAGACCAAAAACACTGTTAAAACCTCTGGCACCGGAAAGGCCTAGGGTAAAGTTAAGATTAGGCTCAATAGCAACATTAGGTGTAACAAAAATTGGATATCCAACTTCCAAAGGAAGAGCTAGTTGTAAATCACTGTTTTTGAAAGCATAAATATCAAGTCCTGCACCAACACGAACTTTGCTCAAAACGTAGTATCTTACTGAAGGGCCAAATACGAATCCCCAACTAGAGTTGAAATAGTTGTTCCAATCAAAGCTAAATTTGGCTCCAACACCAAGGTCGTCAACTACAAAATGATGACCACTAACTCCTAAAGCAAGGCTGTTTGTTCCTCCTTCGCCAAAAGAAAACTGGAAAGCTGAACTAGGGCTTACCTGCCAATTTCCTTTGTTGGTCGCTGTCTCCTGAGCTGTAGCAAAAAATGCTGTTGCCATTAGGCAAACTAAAATGATAATACTTCTTTTCATAATTCTGTTTTATGAAGGTTAATAATGAGCCGCAAATGTACTAACTATTTTACTTAAAAAGGATTCGTAAAGTATATAAATTTATTCCTGTATTTTTTTCTTCATTTTAGCTGGTTTTAGTGCCGATAATCAGTGACTTAGTCTTAGTGGTTCTGGACTTCTAGAACAATAAAACCCTAGTAAACATTAAAATTACGGCTAGAGTTTTTCTTCTTACGGAAATTAAAATTGTGGTATCTTCGGAACATTCTTCTTTCTTTAAGGGTTGGATAGGACAGGGTATTTCTTTAATAATAAGCTTCGAGTATCTTTATTCCTGATGATAAATTTCAGGTTCTATCGCGGATCATCTTAATTCTAAACGCTTAACTAAAAACATGCACTTTCAAGTATTCGGTTCTGCTTCTTCACTTGATTTAGACCTAGCAGTCTTTGTCGAAGAAATTCCTTCCATCCAAGGAGGAAAAGCACTTTGTCATCACTATATGGGATTGTTGAGCACTTCGTTGAAAACTAGTAAAGAGTTGAATGTCAATGTAGCAGTCATTCGTGGTGGTGTCCTTGTGGATGTTTATAAAGGAACGGTCGATGAGTTGAACAATGCGCTTTATCATACCTATGATTTTCATGAACAACAACATAATCAGCTTATTACTCGGTTGCTTCCTAGGGATGTGAACTTGAAAATGTTACGTTGTGCAAGGAAAACGCTTTCTTTTTTTTCTAGGACAGCACTTCGTAAAGTTATAAAAGAGGCGCTGCGAGGCGATTTTATTCAAAAGATTAACGTTTTAAAAACAATAAATTTAAGCAAATATTCCGATTTTGGGCGGAAAGGGAGTTTAATAGAATTTAACAAAACCATTGCCTTTCAGCTAGGACAAACTTTGGGTTTAATGGAAGGAATTGAGCTGTATACGAAGGAAACTATCTTGGAGCAATACCCTGATTTAGAGCTATTTTTATTGCGAAACCCTAGCGCTAATTCAACGATTTTACAAGCGTTCTTAAATAAATTTATTCACTTAGCAGAAGAGCGAATTCCTAAGATGGAGCGCTTGAGAGAATAGAAATCTCTAAAAAGGGTGTAACTTTGAGGAATGATCACCGTTCTCTAAATTCAAACGATTTTTTAAGAATTTGAACCAGAAATGCACACTATTGTAATTAAAATCAACGGGTTACTACTTTTTATGCTACTCATTTTTACGGCTTGTGAGAATGATATGGCGGAGGTGGAGCGTATTGTCAAACAAGACGAAATCGCTATTGAGCGAGCCAAGGAGGTCGAAATGCTCTACAGTGATTCTGCCATCGTAAAAATTAGGATTAAGGCGCCGGAGATGATGAATTATTTGGATAAAAAGGAGCCTAAACGGGTATTTACGAAAGGCCTAAATGTTGACATCTTTAATGAAGACAAGAAGATTGTCAGTCGTTTATCAGCAAAATACGCGATACAAAATGTCAAGGAAAATAAAGTGATTTTGCAAGATAGTGTAGAGGTCGTTACCTTACAAAACGAGAAACTACAAACCGAAGAGTTGATTTGGGATGAAAAAGAAGATAAGGTGTATACCGAGAAATATGTAAAAATGAGCACAGCTACGGAGATTATTTATGGGTATGGTTTTAATTCAAACTTGGATTTTACCAAATGGAAAGTTAAGGATGTTACTGGAACCATTGATGCTTCTGATGTTATGGATGGGATTGAGGAGTGAGCCACTATTAGCCCATAAATTTGGTATTAGTGTGAGTTGGAGTGTGTGCGTGCAAAAATAAAGTGAGGCAAGGCCTATTCTTGCCGTGTTAATCGTATGAATTATCCGCATTAATCATCTTTTTTATGAAAGAGCCTTTATTTGACTTAATCCATTCTTTGTCTAAATCAGAGAAACGCTACTTTAAATTATTAGTGGCTGATAAGCAATCAAATAAGGCTAAAAAATACGTTCTGCTATTCGATATCATCGAAAGTCAGAAGGAATACGATGAGAAAGCAGCCAAAAGCAAACTTGGAAAATTAAAAGAAAACATTGCTTATTTTTCGGCGGATAAAAACTACTTGTACCAGCTCATCCTCAAGTCATTGCGTGCCCTTCATGCCGCTAGTTCCGTAAGTATATTGGTACACAACTATTTAATCGAAGTGGAGCTTCTTAATGATAAAGGATTACCCGTTCTTGCTCAAAAACAATTGGCTAAAGCAAAAAAATTGGCCAAGAAGCATGAGCTCTTCTCCTTGTTTTTGGAAATTCTCCGCTGGGAACGAAAAATAGCAGGGATTCCCGTAGATCGGAAACGGCTTGAGCTAGAACAACTTCATTATGAGGAAGCGAAAAAGCAGTTGACTAACTTTTTTAGCTACGAGTTTTTGTATAGGGAAGCGATGTTGATTCGAAAAGAAACCTCCAAAGCAAGAAGCGAAGAAGCTACCCAAAAATTTGAGACCTTTATTCAAAAGGCCGCCTTGCAGTCTGAGCAAGTTCCTCATTCCTTTTATGCGAAACTTCGATTTTATCAGACGCTAGCAGCCTATTACTATTCCATAGATGATAAGGAGGAAGAGTTTGAGTGTAACTCCAAAATGCTGGGACTCATTGAGCAAAATGACTATTTTAAGCGTGATCACACCTTAGATTATGTTACTATTTTCAGCCGATATTTGATTTTGACTAAATCCGTAAAACCCAACACCTATAAAGATACTCTCCTCAAATTTAATAACATTCCTAAACTGGCTAAGGGTAAGGTGCGTGTAGAAGCCCTGGTTTTTACCTTGAGCAATAGTACGGAAATGACGAGGATGATCAAGGAAAATGAACTGGAAGAAGCTTTACGTTTTATCCCCGAGGTAGAACGAGGGATGAAAAAATACGGCGCTTATGTGAATGAGCCTTTCAAAATGGCCATGCACTATCGGTTTGCTTATGTCCATCTTGCCTTGGGGCATTATAGCGAAGCGCTTACCCAATTGAATCGACTGCTAGATACTTTTCAAGAAGAGGTGCGCCCCGATATTTTCCGTTTTGCCAAACTCTTAACCCTTGTTGTTCATTTTGAATTGGGGAACGACACCTTATTACCTTACTTCTCTCAATCTTTTGCGCTTTACCTCAAAAAACGTAATGTCCTGTTCAAAACAGAGCTTATCCTAGTAAAGTACCTGAAAAAACTCGTAAAAATACCTCAAGGAGAAAATCGCTCTACGACCTTCTTAGCTTTTAAGGCTCAGCTAGAGGACGTTCTTGCGGATCCTTTCGAGGAAAATTTCTTAGCTTATTTCGATATTCTGGCTTGGGTCATCGGCAAAATTCAAGGAATTCCTTTTCGAGATGCTCGGCAGGAAGGATAAGTAGCTCTCCCTTTCTATCTACCCGAATTTATAACCGAATAAGATGTATGAAACCCTCATTGCGTAAATGAATATTTGCTAGCAAATAATTAACATCGTACTTCCTAAGCTGGCATAGCCAGCCCCCCCCAAAAAAAAGTATTCAGCTTATGTGTCTTAAAAAGGTCGCAGGGGAATAGGGAGCTTTAGGATACAAGATTTAGCAGGCTTAGATTATAATAGAGGTCTATTTTATTCCAAAAGCTATAATCAATAGTAGAGATGAAGGCCTTGTTATGTTAAAACACCGTAGTTTTTCATCCTATTTATGTATTTAGAACAAACTTAGCACGCCTTTTTGAACAAGATTCTTTATTCTTCGAGTTCAAAACTGCTTGTTTTTATGTCAATTCTCGTATATCCTCACCATTTACCCCCTTATTACCCACTCAAAAAATAAAAAAAGCACTTTTTTTTCAAAAAAAACACATTTTCTCACTGTCACGCTCAAAAAAACCTGCCTAAATACAGTTTCAAAGTAGCTATAAAAGAGTATTTCATCTATCGCCCAAAAATAGCTTATCCGTAATTTACCTATAAAATGCCCATTGATTTTTTGGTTATTTGTGACTAAAAACTGTTGTTTCTGCAAAAATGCGATGTATTAAACATGTAGTCTATTCGTCTTGTTAAGTCCTTTAAAACCTAAAGGGTGTTAGGTTTGGTTTAGTGTTCCATGTCACGTAATCTTGTTAAGTTTAATTGCTTTATATTTCTTGATATAGATAGTAGGGTAAAATAGAATTGAAAACAATAGGCTGGTTGTCAAGTCACAAAAAATGCAAAATATCTTTGGTTTGACGTTTTGCCCATTGCGTGACATTGTTTTTTGCTGCACCTTTGTAATCGTAACAAACGCAGTAATTTTTATAACAACGTCAAACAACTAATCGTCATGCAGAATTTTACATCTACTTTTACTACACTTTTCTTTGTTCTTATCACACTTACTTCTTTCGCTCAAAATGGTCAATATGATGTACGCTTTTTCCAAAAAGCTGTAGAATGTACTTCCAACAAAATACTAGTTGATATAGAAGTAAGAGCGACTGACCCGGCACATACCTTTAACATATCCGATCAGAATTATAGATTTTCATACAATAGAGATGCTGTAGAAGTTGGTAGCGTAGCAATTGAACAAGAGCATTTGGTAGGATTCGTTGCACCTGCTAGTTTTTATGACCCTCATACCTTAACGGGGTCGTTAGATACTATCGTATCTTATAATGTAGTTCTTGCTGGTGGAGATGGTAAATTGGTGGGTACGGATTGGTTGACTGTAGGTACGATTAGCTTCACTATCCTTGATGCTTCTAAGTGTTTGGAATTGATTTGGCATGACAAAGCTCCTGAAAACTTCCCTCCTACCTTTATCGGTGAAAAAGAGGCTAGTACTTTATATTCAACGGATGAAGGAAACTACTACAATACCTCTATCTGTTTAAATTCTTGCTTGCTTCCTGAGTTACCTATCGAATTATTGTCCTTCACAGCAGAAGAAAATGATTGTGGCATTGACTTGGAGTGGGCTACGGCTACAGAAATTGATAACGCACACTTTTTGGTTCAAAGAAGTTCGAATGGTGAAGATTTTACAACTATCGCCACTATCGAAGGCGCTGGAAATAGCACAAATGCAAAATACTACAACCATAGAGACGAGCGTCAAGAACTAACGAACTACTACCGCTTAGTACAAGTTGATTTTGATGGTACCTCTACGACTTATGA
>JAHDHB010000138.1 GCA_020631545.1 Saprospiraceae bacterium
TCTTTTATCAAAAAACACAAATTAGTCCTTCTAAAACCGAACTAAATAAAACTTTATGAATTTTATGAAAAATTTCAGTCTTCTTTTATTGCTAGCCTTTTTCTCAAGCTGCTCTTTAGCAAGTACTTCCAATAAAAAAAAGGCAACCGAAAATACACCTGAGCCTATAGTAAGCAAGAATTTGGACGGCTTAGCAAAGGCCTATTTCGCTAGTGGTTGTTTCTGGTGTGTCGAAGCGGTATTTGAAAGTGTAAAAGGTGTAGAGGAAGCCGTCTCGGGCTATTCTGGAGGCCATCATAAAAACCCAACTTACGAAAATCTGCGTTCTTCAGGACATGCTGAAGCAGTAGAAGTCTACTACGATCCTAGCGTCGTTTCTTATGAAACTTTAGTGAAAGTTTTCTTTGGTTCTCACGATCCTACAACGTTGAACCGACAAGGGCCAGATGCGGGACCACAATACCGTTCTGCGCTATTCTACCAAGGAGAAAAAGAGCGTGAAATAGCCGAGAATTATGTAAAACAATTAGAAGCATCTGGAGAATATGATGCGAAAATCGTTACGCAAATCGTTCCCTTTGAAATTTTCCACCGTGCAGAAGAGTATCACCAGAATTATGAGCGTCTACATCCAAATCAATCTTATGTACGCAGCGTTTCTATCCCTAGATTGAATCGTTTCAAAGCAAAATTCCCCGAATTACTCAAAGAAACACACTAAGGGGGAGTTGAGAGTTAGTAGTTTTTCAGATAGCTGATGAAGGGTTCTTTTTTTCTTCTTGCTACGGGTAGTTTTTGTCCATTATCCAAAAGGATATGGCTCTCCCCTACGGTGCGTTTGTACCGACGGATATAGTCGATATTTACAAGGAAGGAACGATGAATACGGTAGAAGGAATGCCCCTCAAGCAATTCTTCAATCTTACTAAGCTTCTTTATGGTACATAAAAAGGATTCGTTTTGCAAATAAATGTGGGTATAACCATTATTGGATTCAATATGCGTAATCTCCTTGATATTTACGAACTCCATGCCATCAATTGTAGGAAATCCAAGCTTATTTCTTCTAATTTGAGCATCACCAACTAATTCAAGTAGGTCTGAAAAACGCTGTTCTATTTTGTTATTCCAAACAAACCGTTTTGCTCTTTCCAAAGTAGGTTGTAGCTCTTCTTCGGTAAATGGTTTGCTTAAGAAATCAATCCCGTTATACTGAAAAGCATCAACAGCATATTCATTGTAAGCGGTGGTGAAAATCAGGGGCGTTCTGACGTTTACTTCGTCAAAAATGGAAAAACTATTACCGTCCGCTAAGTGTACATCCATAAAAATAAGGTCGGCTCGATTGGTGCTTAACCACTGAATAGCATTTTTTACGGTAGCCAACTTATCCACAATTTCTATAGAATGATCTAGCTTACACAACATTCTAGCTAAATTTACTTGAGCGTGGTACTCATCTTCGATGATCAATACGTTCATTTCATTTGGGTGTTTGGATCATAGCGAGATTGACTTCAAACTATAAGCTACTTAGAGGTTGGTAAAATTGGAGTTAGTTTAGACCTTGAAATAAACAAACGGTATTCTAAAAAAAATTGCTAAAGCAATTACTCTATTGAATAAAGAAAAAAAGGCACCCAAACAATACGATTTCACCAATAATTAGGCATTTGAATGTTGAATTTTTAAGGTAAATTCTACATTCAAACACGCTAAGTACTCATAGATTCTGAGTGTTTTGCATTTATGGAGAGGGGGGAACTCCATTCAAACACCATACACTCTTAAAATCAATGCTACTGTATTAAAGGAATTCGAGCATAATAATGCTCGTTCTCTATATAAAAATGAGGCTCTCTTTCTATTAAACTGCGATAACGTGCTAGCAAATTCTGTTGTCCTATACCGGTAGAATTTGCTGGAGTTCTTCGCTTTTGATAATTATTCTCCACGACGAGTTCATCGTTACCTGTCGTGTACAACCTGATAGTCAAAGGATTGGATATCGTTGCGACATTATGCTTTATCGCATTCTCAACAAGCGTCTGTATCGCTAATGGCGGAATTTCATATTCCAAATAAGCCGTTGCAACATCCCACTCCACCTTTACGCTATTTCCCAATCGGACTTTTTGTAAAAAAATATAATCCTCCACCAATTTTAATTCCTTTTCAAGCGTAATTAACGTTTTTTGATGAAACGTTAATATATAACGATAAACCTTCGACAACTTCAATACGAAATTTTTGGCTTTCGGATTTTCTACAACTACGGAATACAAGGTATTCAGACAATTTAGCAAAAAATGTGGATTTACCTGACTCTTTAAAACGGCATAGTGAGATTGCTGACTAATGCGTTGCTGTTTTTCCAAAGCTAATTGCAAGGAAGCTCGCTCGCGATATAAAGTTTGATTTTCTAAACGTAAATGCCTTATCTCCAACAACCTTCCTATCATTGCTTTTAATTCACTACGCTCATAAGGCTTCGTGATACATGAAAACCGCACATTCTCCTCTATAGATAATGATCGTTCTTGTTCCTCTTTTTTGACAACGACAAATATACAATCCTTTTGGATGTTCACCAATTCTCGCAAAAAAAACATATTCTCCTTCTCGTCAAAATCCAAATCTAAGACTACCAAGTCTAAATCTTGCTCACTAAACAACTGCCTAGCATTTTGAATACTATGAGCTTTTAGTAATTTATATTCATCGCCTAGAACGTTTTCTTTCTCAAAACATTCTGAGGCTACACTCACCAAAAGTACGGTATGCTCTTTATAGTTAGTTAACATAGGTAGAAATTGAATTTGGAAACTCACCGTATGGATGCGATCATAAATATATAGATTTACATCGACGTCTTGGGATAAAGTTATATCAAAAACCTTCCTCATTCAATAGCCATTTTTCGTCATTTTTGACTTCTACTAGGCCATTTTCTATTGTGTAACTAACCTGACTTTACAAGTTTTTCAATCTCGTTGTTTTAAAAATACACTTTCTAGAAATAAAGCGATGTAATGGGTAGGGATAGATTTATAAACGGTTGTTTTGGATTCGTTTTCGGTCGAATTCTACTAGGGAATGGGGAGAACGCGGCGGAGCCGCTATTGGCTGTTGGCCTTTAGCTGTTGGTAAATTCCTTGGAATTTAAGCTTCTTTAGTAACTAAGCAGTGAACTCTTGCCAAAAACTGGCAAAACTTTGTAGTCCGCGATAGCTATCGGGAGTAGAAAGTATTCCGCGATAGTAATCGGGAGTAGAAGACTTTAGATTTTTTTTCAAAAAATTAGTTGTTATGGGGCTCAGTCTGTCTAGACCTTATGAGTTGAACCACTAGTCCTCCCATACAGCCAAGACCTTTTTTTCTTGCCAAAACTTTTCTAAGGTCATTTTATCATTTCCGGTAACCTTGATTTGCAAAGGACTCAACCGAACACTGATCTTATGGGATCGCAAATTCTTCCAAGTACCAATATCCACTAATTCGGTTCCTTGAAGGGTTAACTCACGCTCTTTCAAGTATTTTAGAATGGCCGGCACTTGCAAATCTACGCTGTTAGTCGCCTCTGCATGAGGATTGCGCAAGGCTTTGGCTAGTAGCCTTAGCTCTTCTAGATCCTTAGGATACCGCTCAAAATGCTCGACATAACTTTGATAATAAATACTATCAAATGCATCTTCTTGAGTGATAAATTCTCCATCGATAACATAGCCAATAAGCCAATTATCTGTTCCATACTTCCGATCCCAAATCCGTTGTTTCGCTAAGCGTTGTTTTAGGCTGCCGGCACGGCCTATCTTTCTTTCTGCTATTTTCCAAGGCATAGTATACTGTTTATCGTCTTCTAAAGGAGAAACGATCTTTTGCTAGGGAAAAGTTCAGTTTTGAAACATTTAAACCTGAATTTGATTATTAATCCCCTGTAAATAAAGACTCTAGCTGGTATTTGGACAGCTTATCCCGCTATCCGTTTGTAGTCGGCACGCTGTAGCAGCATTCAGCATGGTCGTACAGGCATATTGAGCGTGAGAATGAGAACTTGTGTGCGAGTAAAAAAACATGCACACACTCCATCTCTGCCTCATACTCCATTTATCAGTTCATTGGAGATAAAATCGCTAAAATTAGCCCGAATCATATTAAGGTATTGATGTTCAGCAGATGTCATTTGTTTTATCTGCGCTAGGACTTTGCTTTTCGCAATTATTTTTTCGGGGATCTTACTTGGAATAAGCTTATAAATAGAAATCAAACGATCAATGGCTTGAAAAATTTCGTTTCTATTCTCATATAAGTCAGGTCGTTCTAAACCAAGCTCCTGTATACTTACCTTACCTCTTTCCGAATTATTTTTAGGTCGAACAAAAGCTTCTTCAAAAGTAATATGCTCCTCTGGTTCATCGAATTGAGGATGAATAAAAACCGTTTTTTCTCTTAGAATATCATCATCTGGATTAGATACTCTTGATTCGAAATTTATCAAAGGAAATAAATTCTCTTTATAACGTTGATTACAAGCAGAACAAGCAAGGAAAAGATTGTCCCAATCATAGGCTAGCCAAAAATATCCTGGTTTTGTTAATTGATCTTCTTTATTTTGACGAAAAGCGGCTTTCGGTCTAAAATGTTCAACATTTCCGTAATGAATATGAGTTATTCTTGATTCACAAAAACAACATTTTTTGTGTTGAAGATCAATCAAGGCCTGCTTTATCTTTTTATGGCTGTAAAGCTTTTTTTAAATTTAAATAGTTTAGTCCCTGAATCATAAGCAGTTTTGTTCTCCTTGTATTCCTTGAGCAATTCTACTGTTGCCAATCGAAGTTTATCCTTACCCTTGTTGGTTCCACTTAGACTAAGTATATCAGGACGCTTTCCTGCTTTATCAATCCGAATCATAATGGTTTATCTTTAAGGTAATTCGCTGCTTTTTTTATAATTTCCATGGCTTCCATCTCTACTCTATTACTCCCTGTTGGTAAACCATCCAAAATTTCATCAATTTCAAGTAATCGCTCTCTTTCACGCTCACTAATATCGTTATTATTTAAGAGTATTGATTTTTCCTTAATTAAATTTTCAACTTTAATAGAACGACTACTCTCTAAATCAAACAATTCACTTGTCAATATTTGATCTACTCGCCAATGGTCAACATTAATAGGGTTTTGGTGTACTTGTATGGCATCCCCATTTTTTTCCAATAAAATAATATTGGCATTTTCAGAAGCCTGAACAATCAAAGGGCTATGCGCAGTTACAATAAATTGTGTTTGCGTGAAAGTATCAAGTAAAAACTTTACTAATGCTCGTTGGAAAGAAGGGTGTAAATGCAAATCAATTTCATCAATAAGGACAATAGCTGGTTCTTCCAATGGATTTTCACTATCCGGGTATTCATCAAATAAACGACTAGCCAAATCCACCATCCAAGCGATTAAAGTCTTGTAGCCCATGCTTAAATCATGGACGCCGACCCAACCTGAATGCGTTTTAAGCAATACTTTGGGCACTTTATTGACAGCTTCTAATTTAATTTCCGAAACCTTCCCCTTTAAAAGCTTCAATAATATAGATATGACTTTATCTTTCTGACTTTTTTTCGTTTTTTTGAGAGATGCTTTGCTTCTACTTAAATGTTCGGCAAGATGAGTTTGTAATAACCATTCTTCGGCGTTAATTAAAGTAGCATCATCATTGAATAGGCTATCCGCATCAAAGGTGTTCTTTTCAGTTGAAAGTGTTTTGCCTCCCATCATCCTTGAAGCACCATAGCCAAAACAAGGAACATTAATTGATACACCATATTTTGAGCTCATTGAACCGCTATAATTAATTGAATGCTCCTCTGCAATGGGATCCAATTTTACAGCATATTTATACGGCATTAATTCTACCCCAATATCTGCTGATTTATCGGAAGAACGTTTAAAATAATCCCAATTAATCATAAAACGCCATTTTCCCGCTATGGCAAAAAACAGACTTCTCAATACAGTTGTTTTCCCTGTGCCATTATTTCCCAAGATCAAATTCCAACGATGGTATTTTCCTTCCTCATCTGTAAAAGAGAACATACTTTTTTTCTTAAAACATCGTACATTCGTCAGTGACAATTTCGTAAAATATATGGCTTTTTTTTCTTTCATAGATTTTGTGAGCTTTTCCAATACGCTATATCATTGTCAAGGTATAAAATAAACGCAAAATTAGCAAATTCAAGCGATATATAGCCACAAACTTTTAACGACAAACCTCTACGGCTTCTACCCAATGGATAGCCTTCCGCCCTGTAAAATGCTCAATTTGATGTCTACAGCTAAACCCACAGGCGACCACCGTTGCCGATTTGTCTGCTTCGAGGGCTGGGAAAAGGCGGCTTTCACCTATCTTTTTTGATAAATCGTAATGCTCTTTTTCATAGCCGAAAGAACCTGCCATTCCGCAACACCCTGCGTTTACCTCATGGATATTTTCCTTGGAATTGGTTAAAGTGTCAAGCATGGACGTTGTGCCGTAGAGTGCTTTTTGGTGGCAATGACCGTGTAAGAGATTATTCGATGATTTTAATTGAAATTTCACCTGTAATTTACCCGATTTTTGTTCTTCTTGAAGAAATTTGTCAATCATCATCACGCCCTTTTTTAAGCGCTTCGCTAAGGCTTCATCTTCTAGCAAATCGGGCAAATCATCATTGAGCGCTGAGGCACAACTGGGTTCGCAAACAACTATTTTCAAACCTTTTCCCAAGTAAACATCAAGTTTTTCAGCGACTTTCTGGCCTTCTTCTTTTGCTGCTCGCAATAGGCCATTCGACAGTAGTGGGCGTTGACAACAGCCTACATTCGCTAGCAGTACTTCATAGCCACAAGCTTCTAGTAAATTAACGGCTGAAATACCGACTTGTGGTTCGTAATAATTGAGGTAAGTATCGGCAAATAAGACGACTTGTGCTTTTCCTTTGGCTATATTGTGGGTAGCGAACCATTTAAAAAATGGATTTTTAGCATAATTGGGCAATCTTCTTCGAGCATCAATTCCGCTAGTAGTTGCTAAGAGTTTTCGAAACAAACTAGTCCCTTGAATAGCATTGACGGCTGGGGCTAGGACTCCGGCAAACCGTTTGGCCATCTCTGCCGATTTCCCTATCATTTTTGTACGCCAAGGAACACCGTGTTTGTCGAAATGCTGCTGCGCAACCTCTGCTTTAAGCTTGGCCATATCAACGTTGCTAGGGCATTCCGATTTACAGGCTTTGCAGGAAAGACAAAGATCCATGACTTGCTGCAAGCGCCCTTCTGCAAGCCCATCCTTCCCCAATTGCCCGCTCATGGCTAGGCGTAATGCATTGGCTCTGCCCCTTGTAGAATGTTCTTCATCCATCGTTGCGCGGAAGCTGGGGCACATGGTTCCTCCTTGCGTTTTGCGGCACTCCCCCACCCCATTGCACATATGAACGGCATTGTTGAAGCTTAATTCTTTGCGGTAGCGGAAAAAGGTATTGACTTCATTATCTTGATATTCCGTACCATAACGCAAGTTCTCATCCATCTGTTGTGCATCCACGATTTTGCCTGGATTCATGCGGCCTTCTGGGTCAAAAAGCTGCTTGACTTGCTTGAGCAAATGGTATATTTTAGTTCCAAAAAACTGTTCATTAAAACTACTGCGCACAAGGCCATCGCCATGTTCTCCACTCCAAGACCCACCGTATTCCATCACTAAATCAAGCGTTTCTGTGGCGATTTTTTTCATACGCTCAATGTCGGTAGCCGATTGCATATCAAGGATCGGACGAACGTGTAGAACGCCTACGCTAGCGTGTGCATATGCTGCCGCTTTGGTATCGTATTTTTCACAAATTGCCAAAACTCGATCCAGATATTCAGGCAAATGCTCAAGCGGAATAGCAGCATCTTCAATAAAAGCAATCGGTTTTTTGCGCCCCTTCAGTCCTAGCATCAAGCCCAACCCTTTTTTGCGAATGAGCCAAGCATCGCGATAAGTATCTCCTTCGGGGAAGAAAGGAAATGCATAACCTAACTGCAAGGCGTCCAAACTTTTAGCCATCAATTCTGGGCGTTCGAGCACACTTTTTTCCGTATCGCCATAAAATTCGACAAGGAGAACAGCGGCAGGATTTCCCTCAATAAAATGGCAATGCCGCTGTGTTTCTAGATTCTCACGGCTTAACTCAATCACCGTTTTATCCAAAATTTCAACGGCTGAAGGCTGAAATTCTAAAATAGGGGAAACGGCACGTACGGCATCACCTATGCTTTCAAAATGCGCGACACAGACAGATTTATAGTTAGGTAGCGGCACAAGATTAAGCTTTAACTCTAGCATGACCGCTAAAGTTCCTTCGCTACCGCAAAGCAATTTGCTTAAATTCCAATCATTCTCATGTATAAATTCATCCAAATTATAGCCTCCGACTCTTCGCATGACTTTTGGAAAACGGGCTTCTATTTCTTCTTTATGCTCTTGAATGAGTTGTTCAAACTCCTTGTAAATTTGTCCTTCTCTTGTCTCTTTTTGTGTTATTTGTTTCCTTGCTTCACTGGATAACATACGGGTATGCAAAGTCGTCCCATCGGCTAGTAATGCCTTAATTTCCAGTACATGATCAACGGTTTTTCCATACAAAATGCTTTTCGTACCCGAAGAATTATTGCCTACCATTCCCCCGATATTTGCACGGCTAGAGGTGGCAGGATCTGGGGCAAAAACAAGACCGTATGTCGCGAGGAAAGTATTCAAAACATCTCGTACAATACCAGGCTGGACACGTACCCAACGTTCTTCCTCCGAAAAATCCAAGATTTGATTCATATATTTCGAAAAATCCAAAATCATGGATTGCCCCACGGTTTGCCCTGCCAAGCTTGTCCCTCCTCCTCTAGGCAAAACACTAATTTTATGGTCAGCAGCAATTTGCAAAGCGCTCTTCACATCTTCCTCATGCTTAGGCAATACGATGGCTAAGGGCATGATCTGATACAGACTAGCATCCGTCGAGTACATCCCTAAAGAGAATTCATCTACGAGAACATCTCCTTGGATGTTAAGTTGCAAATCGTTTATAAACAGTTGTTTATTCATTGTAGAGATTCATTGGTAATTAGGCGCTTCGGGGGTAACGGGTAACCATGAAGGATTACCCCTACGGGTTTCAGTATTTAGGTATTCCTGCATTTGTAAACATGAAGTGCTATTTTTTGGGAGATAGCGATCTTTAAAACTAAAATCTAAATCCTGAGTAGGGGCAATCCTTCATGGTTGCCCTGTAGTAGAAGGAGATGGGTAATCCTTGGAAACGCAAGGCAGCGACCTTCCAGAGTTTTGTGTGCTTGGTTGGTGTATGTGCAAAAATTGGAAGGTCTTAGGAAAGCATAGTCCCCCAGCCAAAACCTTCCATTTTCTGCCATCTCACAATTCCTGCCCGCAAAACTGGAAGGTTGTTTCTCTTACTCAAGAATCAACTCCTAATTCTTCATTTCCAGCTCCTAACGTTCCTCTAGCTTGCTACCATATGCCCACCGTCAGCAGTATAAACGCCGCCGGTGCAATAGGCTCCTGCGTCGGAAGCTAAAAGGACAGCCAAGCCGGCCATTTCTTCGGGGGAAGCCATGCGTCCTGCTGGTAATTGATGTTGTATCTGCTTGAGAATGGTATCATTACTCCATATAGCTGCGCTGAATTTAGTTTTTACGAGACCTGGACAAATAGCATTGACCCGTATTTTATCCGTACCCCATTCTTTTGCTTGGTTTTGGGTAAGCATGATCAGTGCTGCTTTGCTGACACTGTAGAGCCCTAGGCCAAAACTAGGTTTCAAACCTTCTACAGAACTGATATGGATGATAGAACCTCCCCCTTGTTTTTCCATGATAGGATGTACAAGGTTACTGAGCAAAAAAGGTGATTTTACGTTGACGCCCATTATTTTATCAAAAACATCGGAATTCGACATCGTAATGGCTCCGAATACAGGATTGACCGCAGCATTATTGATCAAAATATCAATTCTTCCATACGTCTCCATTGTTTTTTCGACTAGGTGCTGTAGTTGCTCTGGTTTGCCCACATGGCAAGCAATGCCGATAGCTTCCAAACCATCTTCCCTAAAAGTCGCTGCTACAGCGTCTACAGCGTCTTGTTTTCGACTGCTGATGACGACTTTTGCACCAAATTCGGCTAACCCACGCGCCATCGCTTCCCCAATTCCCTTGCTAGCTCCTGTGATAATCGCTACTTTTCCCTTTAGATCAAAAAGTGGGGCAATTCTACTATTCTTGCTCATATTGTTCGCTGTTATTATTTAGTATAAAGAATTATTCGCCCCAAAAATACTAAAGAAAAATGATGTTGGAGGCATTCAAGGAGAAGTATGAAATTAAAGCGATAAAGTATGAAGTGTGGCGCTTTAGGAAGAGGCTAATGAACAAGGATTATGCAGTCATTTTTTGTATGTAGATTTATTTTTTGATTTGTAGTTCATTATGTTTTTTTTTGGTTTTAAAATGTAATGTTCTTCCCGTCACTATTATGCTAATTTAGTATAATAAACCGTTTTTAAAGTGTAACATTTACCTTCATCAAAAGCATTCAACAAATTGATATCCAAACTGTTGCTCTAGAAAAAACAACACCAGAGACCAAAACAATGCGTACACTTTAACGACAACATCTTTCTATTTACTTATCAGAGTCAATTACATTCCAATTAGCACCATTTATAATCTAAATGTAAAAAATAAAATGATTAATATGATTGTAAAATGAAAATCTTTAAATACCTTTGTCTTAAATCAACCAAATAATTCATTTTATGAGTGATGCAGCAGTTTTAGAAATTTACACCTTCATAAAAAACAATTTTGACAAAGTTAAAGTCGAAAAAGAAAGACTAGAGGAAGAGCTTGCTAAAACGACTGAGCTTTATAACAGTTATAAAGCACAATTAGAGAATTATGGTAAGCAGTTGAATTCCAATAGTGAATCTATTGCGCCTTCATCTCCTAAGATCAAGAAAACTAGGGGGAGGAAGAAAGCGACTAATAATGAAGTCAAAACCGCCGCAGTTTCTGTAAAGCAGAAAGATGAAAAGGATGCCGTTAAGCAAAAAAAGACGCGCCCTAGAAAACCCATTCCAGCAGAGTATGATTCGACTTGGTCTATGGCCAAGAAAATTGAATATGTTACAAAATATGCTAAAAAAGCAATGAAAGGCGCAGAAATCACGGATGTTATAAACGAGCTTCAAGGAAAACACAATCAGAAGCATGTTACCAAAGCTTATTTAGCACCAACGATTTCTCGTTTTGTAAAAGCTGATATTCTGGTAAAACTTAAAGGACCAGACTCAAAAAGGGATTGGCGATATGTTCACCGTTCTTGGTTTAACGACCGGGGCACTCGACCTCTTCCTTCCTATAACCCTATGTTGAGGGGACTTATCCGTTTCTAGAGATTTTATCTCGTACTATTCAAAAGTTTTAGGGGAATATGAATGAAAAATTTCATGTTCTCCTTTTTTTATTGCCTCCAAGTTGTGTTATTTCCATGAGCAAAGAAGAATTCTATAAGGAAGATTTAGCCTATATACATGATGAAGGATATTCGGGGTTTTCCGTCGATGCGGCTTCCTTTGTACTACACTATTTACAGGAAAAAAACATCACCACAGGCAAAATCATCGATTTGGGATGTGGTAGCGGCCAACTCTTGAAGGCCATAGCTGAGCAAGGTTACGAAACCATAGGCGTAGAATACTCCAACGCCATCCTTAAATTAGCCCAAAAAGCCAGTCCAAAAACGACCTTTTATTGCCAATCTTTGTGGGACTACGAACTACCTAAATGTCAAGTTGTTACTCTTATTGGAGAAATTTTAAATTATACGTTTGATCGGCAAAACAATAGCCAGCATCTACTCACTTTATTTAAAAACATTTACGCTCAGCTTCCCCAAAAAGGTATTTTTGTAGGAGATGTGCTAACGACTACGGCCTTGAAAAAAGAATACGATTATAAAATTGTAAAAGGGAAAGACTGGGTTATAAATATTGAATATTTCGGCGATTTTGAAGCAAAAACCTTAACTCGGGATATTACTGTTTTTCGCGAAATCGAACCCAACTTGTATAGAAAATCGAATGAAATTCACCAAGTAAATCTCTTTGACAAAAACGAAATTGAATCTTTGTTGAAGCAGGTTGGTTTTGAAGTGCGTTGCTTAGCTAGTTATGGTGGAGAGCTGTTTCGTGAAGGACATGTTGGCTTTTTGGCGGTGAAGTGAATGGACTTGTAATTAGATGTTTATTGAACTAAAAGATTAATTGTATTACCTTTGCATAGTT
>JAHDHB010000139.1 GCA_020631545.1 Saprospiraceae bacterium
CCCTCCAACTCACTCTAATTTTGTAGCGAAGCGAACAAAATTCATAGATTTCTTGTTCAAGAATTAGCTTAGTTGTCAAATCTTAACCAGATTTATTGTATATTTCAGGGGCTTATGATCAAAAAAATGAAAAAATATCGTATTACGAAAAGCCTTTTCTGCTTAAGATGCTGTTTGCTTTTCCTTAGCTTAAGTATTTTCACTTCTGCTATGGGGCAAAGTTGGGAATTAGATCTGATTAAGGGGGCTAGAAAGATTCAACTGCCTTTTGAGAAAGTGAATAATTTCATTGTCTTGAATGTTCGTCTGAATAATCAATTACCCTTGAAATTTATTTTAGATACTGGAGCTCGTTATACGGTATTGACAAAAAAGGAATTGATAAATCCTACATTAGTTTCACGCCATCGCTCATTTTCTATTTATGGTGCAGATCGTAGTCAGAAATTCACAGCCCACCTAGCGCCTAATATGTCTGTTAATGTGGAAGGAATTTTGGCTAGAAAACTTTCCATCCTAGTTATGGAGGAAGATTATTTACTGTTAGATAATTTGATTGGCACGAATATCCACGGCATTATTGGAACAGATTTCTTCTATCAATATGTGTTGGAGATCGACTACCAACAACGTCTTCTCACTTTCTACGATCCTGTTTATTTTACTGAAAAAGAAGGCATTGCAAGCACTCCCTTTGATTTCTCTACGTACAAACCCTATCTAGATTTACCTATACGCACAAAGAAAGATACCGTACTATATGCTCATTTACTGATTGATACAGGAGCCGATTTGTCCTTATTATTACATCCAAACACGAGTGATTCCATCCAACTTCCTGAGAAATTTATCAAAGGAAGGATAGCGAATGGCTTAGGAGGATTTATTGAGGGCTATCTAGGAAGAGTAGAACATTTATCCTTGGCTGATTTTGAGTTTAATAATATCATCACGCATTTTCAAGACCTCCCTATACTCTCTGACACCTTAGAAACGGTACATCGTCATGGGATTTTGGGTAGCCGCTTATTGAGTCGTTTTACGCTTACGTTTGATTTTTTTAATCAGCAACTTTACTTAAAGCCTTCTAAAAACTATAACAAGGATTTTCAATATGACCGTAGTGGTCTATTTTTGTTGGCTTCGGGGATAAGGCTTAATGAAATTACGGTAGTAGGACTTATTGAGGATTCTCCTGCTGAACGCGTAGGTTTGAAGGAAGGAGATGTTATCCTTCGTATCAATGGTCGTCTAAAAGCGGGGCTTTCTTTAGGTGTCGTAGTAGGAATTTTACAACGTAAGCCAGGAAAAAAAATCCGGCTTGTGATCGAACGAAATGGACAACGAATAAAAAAACTATTTTTTCTAGAAGATTTAGTTTAATCTTAGAAAGCAGATGAGCAGTCAGAAGAACAATGACTAAAATGAAAACGTAATACTTATGAAAGATTTTGCACCATATTTCCAACAGTATCTTGAGCAATTATGCCGTGAGGTAGAGGCCTATCCTAGTGATGAGGCTGTATGGCAAGTAGTTGAGGGAATCAGCAATTCTAGTGGCACGCTAGTTTTGCATCTTATTGGCAATTTAAACCATTTTATCGGTCATGGGCTAGGAAATTCAGGCTATGTTCGTGACAGAGTAGCGGAATTTAACACTAGAGGAACTTCGAGACTTGACTTAGTAAGAGAAATCAAAAATGTTATGCCTATTGTAGACAAAACTTTACTGGGAATTTCTGACCCTAGTGCTCCTTATCCTGAGGAATTGTTTGGAAAAACAGGCACCATCAGCTACTTTACATGTAAGTTACTGACTCACTTAAGCTACCATGTTGGGCAAGTAAACTACCATCGACGCATATTAACAACTACTTCAAGTTAAGTCGGGGGTAAAAAAGTAATATTGTGTAAAAGTTCCATAAACCGCTCTTTTCAGAATAGCACTGAGAATGTAAGAAAACGCGTATTCCTCATGATTATTTTTAAAATCTCTCCTTATATTTGATACCAGATAGCATTCTTAATTCTCTTCACAGTTTAGTTTTTAGTTAAACTTAGTTTATTCTGCCTCTTGTGGCATTCCTGACCAGGAATGCCACATTTTTTTTGCTTTTTCGAGCCAGGTTTATTCGCTCTATCGCATTAGAAGAACAATTGGCAACGAATAAAAGGTAAGATTTCTTCAAGAAACTATTCATTTCCGTTGTAGCTTAAAAAGGTAAGAAATGTAAGAAATAATATAAATTCGAGGCCACTCCAAAAAGGTTCTTCTTCAAAATAAAATATGATGCAAGATTTGCAACGTATGATGTTTATGATTTGCTAGCAAATAATAATTTACGAACTGAGGGTTTCATACATCTTACATCGTATTTTTTCATAAATTCCTACTTTTCGGAGTAAACTCAAATTACTGCACGGTCAAAAGGCCAATTACAAGCTTCTTCTGACTTCGTTTTTCTTCAATTTAGATTTCACCCAATTAGAAATTTCATCTAAGCCTAAAATACCATCATTTGGAAGATTCAAGAGCTCATCATTAAATTGTTTAAATAGTTTTTGCTTAGCTGCGCCAGATAGGGTGTAAGGTAAATCCTTCAAATATTTCAGGCAAATCTCTTCGAATGGCAGCAAATTGCTTCTTAGTTTATTTCTTACCGACTTAAACAAGTAATCAATTACCCTATCATTCCCAAGTTCGTAATGAATGACGAGCTCAAGGATTCTAGCACTTCGTTGAATGTCTTTGCGTGGTTCTGCCCTATCACTATGCAAAATCTTATTTAGCCAGTCCTGAGCGGTCTCAAATTCCTCTAGCGTCATATAAAGCACGGTGATGTTGTAATGGTAAGACGTTACTCGGCCAGGCGTCATGATCGCTTCATACTTCTTCAAACCCGCTTCGATTTCGGGTACAATCGCTTTAGCTTTTTCCCATTGGTTCGTATTCATGTAATAAATTAACTCCAAGTAAAACGAATTGGAAAAGGTCGCCTTTTCTTCAAGAGGACTACTCGAAGGTACTTTCCTCAACTTAGCCAGCGTTTCTTCAAATTCTTCATATTTCCTTAAGGGGCTACAGTTCTGTAAGTAATTAAATACGTGTATTTTATAGCGATAAGTATCATTTGCAATCAACTTAGGATGCGCTTCCCAAAGGTCAACGATTTCCTTGAAATAGGTATTGGACTCCTTGGCCTTTTTCCTTAACATACACAAGAAGGCCATGGTGTGAAAATAATGCAAACTCGCATAAAAATTTCCACTTTTAGGAGGTGTTAGCCTCTCAAATTCTAGATTTAAATCGTCTAAAAGCGTTTTAATTTTTTCAGGATCTGCCTCTCGCTTGGCGATGAATAGCTTATAATAGATTTTAGAGTTATGAAATTCTTCTTGCAAAGCATTCATCACTTCGATTCCTTGCCTGTAGTATTCTTCTACATCTTTTGCGATACTCTTTCTTTGAATCTTCGTAGCGATTTTTGCTAACTGCATCAATATAAGTATAGCTATCGAATAAGAATGGTTCTTAAAGGCGAGTTTGAGCGCTTTCTCCAAGCGATCTTTACAAGGAATATCCAAGGTTTTCCGTTCCAAAATTTCTGCTTCTAACAGCAAATTAAAGAGCTCAGGCTCCTTGCTCTCCTTGTATATCCGCAGACTTTTTAGAATCTGGCTGTAGAGGTAATTTTTATAGACGGGTAGATTCTTAAGAATGTTTTGCTTTTTGATGCTTTTCAACAATTCTTGCTCGCTATACGTCTCCATTTTCTCAATAGCATCAAAGACGACCAAGTAATTTTTATCACCGGATTGAAGTGAACATTGCAGCTTAAAAAAGCGTTTTTCGGGCTTTGTAAGCGAATGAATTAAATGAAATAAGAAAGAATTCTTTTTCATAGGATTCAAATATTTTTATCGGATAACGAGCACCTAGCTCCTTAAAAATCAAGAAACTAAAACTTCGACACCATAGAAGTAGGAATTAAAACTTTGAGAAAATGCGAGTTTGCAAGTTACTAAGCATTGTTCATCTTTGTACCAACAACGAAACAGAAAAACAAGAACACAAGCACCCCAAACTATAGTATATGATGGATTTATTGCTCTGGTCAATTTGTATCGTAAAAAAGTTATTTTTTTATCAACGAAGATTGAAATCCCGATAGCTATCGCGGATTGTCTTTTGCCCTGTATCAAATAAAATTTTCTAGCCTTAACCTAGAAAATTCATTAGGATACTAAGAATATTTGCATCTAAGTTACTATTATGCAAACAATTATTCAAAACTTATGGGCAATAAGATTTAAATTTTATCTTAACAGTTTGTTTTTGAGTAATTTGAAAATTCACGACTTTTGTATTAGAAAGATGTTTGACGTTTATTTTATACTCAAGAGCGAATTTTATCCCAACTAAAATTTTATCGACATGAACTTAGCTATATATACTTCCGCCGCTTGTCAACTTTACCCCATTATGAACAACAATACGCTAAAGATTGGGGATTTTTCTCCAAGCAAAGAAGCTAACGAAGCAAAAGGCTATGCTAAGATAAAGCTCCGAAATTTAAGGCTTTTTAGTCAATACGAACGGTTAATACCTGATTTTTTCAACCCAGGGCTCAAACTTTTCTTAGTCGTTGTTACTTGGAGTTTGGGCAAGCAGCAAATCAAGGTACTGCCAATCAACGATCAAAAAGAGCAATTACAACTCATTTTGGGCAAAAAAAATAGTCGTTGTTTGAAAAAGAAGGAATTTTGTCTTTACGAAGGAGAATTTAACGGCAAAATAAATACCATAGCATGGTTGGTCGAAGCGAAAGAACAAACCAAATTTTCGGAAATTCAATTCGACAAGATGACTCGAATGATCAAGAAAAGTCCACTTGTAGAGCATAGTACTAAAACAACTAGTAGACCGATGCAGCAAGCCACTACTTCGCAAAAGCATTTAATCGAATTGCGTGATAAATTGACGAAACGACTAGCTTTTATACATCGAATTCACCCTTTAGCCGAATTATCCCTGAGCAAAAAGGACATAAAAAAACGTGATGACTATCAAAAGACTACGAATTGGTTGGATATTCGTTTTAGCGTAAGCTTGGAATAGCCTTCCTTTTTTTGCTACACCTGAAACCTATACTATGAGAAACCCTAAGTACACCTTTGTCTCTTCGGTAGAAGGGAAAATTGAAATGCTGTTGATCGCTTTTCCTTTTAAATCAGATCGTTTGGATGCCCAAACGCAGATTATCATGTCCTTGATGAAACAAATGGAAGGGGTGACTTTTGTGGTACTGAATTATGTAAATGACTGCAATAAAAAAGCATGGATGCCGGTCAACCATTGGCTAGACCTAAAAAAATGCTGTAAGAAAAATGGAAAAAGTAACCATTTAATAAGAATTGACATAGGAAAAGGCAAACCTACAAAAACCTTGACAAAATGGATGCGCGATCTAATGCTTGTAGCTGTATCGAATGACAAAGATGTCAATTTTATGTTTTTAGCTCCTTCTCATCCAATGATAGAAGCCCAAGGTGTGCATAATTGGGTTGCTCCCGCTTTCGGGAATATCTTTAATGCCTTACCTAACTATTCTAGTGAATGTAACCATAGTTCTTTAATTTTTGACGGAGGCAATATTTTTATTACAGAGGATTATGCTTTCATCGGTGAGGATACGATTAGCTTAAATATCCAGAAGGCAAGGGATAGAACAACAGTTATAGAGGCGTTTAGGCAGGAATTGGGAGGATTGGAGGTTATTGTCATTGGAGATAAAGACTCGGAAGAAGCAGAAGGCTCACATGTGAATATCGAAGAGGTTGAGGGCAAAAAATTTATGGTAAACGAGGAGACTATTGAAAAAGAAGATATAGAAGGAATCTCTGTACAGCAATACATCAAAGGCTGGGAAGGAAAAGACCAACCCTTTTATCACCTTGATTTGTTTATAACGCCTCTAGGAAGATGGGACGGCAAGTATCACTTTTTAGAGGGAGAGCCTTGTGTAGGGATGGAACGCACTCAATTACACGAGAAAGAATACGAGCTAATGCTCAGAGAGATAGAGGTATCTAAGTGTCGAATTGCTACTTGTAGGAAAAACTTAGTGCATGAGTTTAAAGAAGAAATTAAGTTTTATAAAATTCCATTGCCCTTATTTCGTAGCAAGACCACACTAGGGGTGCAGTGGAATTATGCAAGCTATAACAACAGCTTAGTGTCAATTAAGCCTAGTAAAGATAAGCAGATATGGATACCGACTTATGGAAAAATTTCAGATCATCCTAGTCAGAAGATCTTCCAAAAGTATGATGCAGAGGTGGCGCTGACACTTCAAAAAGCAGGTTTTAAAGTGTTTAGCGTAGAGGGCAATTTTCTTGAGCTAAGCAAAAAGTCTGGCTCTTTACGCTGTTTGACCTATGTTTTAAAACGAGATAAGAACAACCAACCATAGAATTTACTACTGCATATTATTTAAAAACTATAGCTAAATGACCATGCAGATTTTTTAACTATCAATAAACTTATAATCGCCGCATTATGAAAGATTACGTATTAGAACTTTCGCCTCCATCCAATTCGGATGTAGCCATTACTTTGTCCATTAAAAATGGTAGTGAATTAGCATCTGGAGGAATAGCCAATGATTTTAATGTCGCTGACGACATTAGAAGATGCCTCCACATTAAAAGTGAAGAGAATGAGCTTGTAGGGGATATGGAACCCAAAGGTTATCAAGTCGTTACTCGAACTAAATTATACTGTAAAATTGAAGACGTAGAACTTACTTTTACACAAGAAGGAGGCGATACTATCCTCAATATCATAGGTACAGAAGATTATCGAAATGCAAAGAATCTAATGGCTCGTAAATATCCGATCAGTTCAACGGGCTTGTACATTTCCATCGAGCGAATACCTTCTGATGAGCGATTCTATTTCTTAGTATTTGATACTGCCGAGTAGAATCCCCCCTGTTTCCCTTAAAAAACAAACGCATTTGCCTTCGAGCCTTTTCTAGCTCGAAGGCAAACTCCAACTCCAACATTTTGCATAATGTTTGCCTTTGCTCAGTGGCAGACTCCCAAAACTTTTTTTAACAACGCTTTCTGTAATCCCACTGAAAATCAAAATGCTCATGAAAAACCGCTCTTCCGTATATCTTAGCTGCTTCCAATGCAATGCATCTACTTCCAACAATGGCATTGCTTGGGGTACAAAATTCAAGCAATTAGTTCGTGAACAATCATTTGTACGTTCTTTGCCTGAAGAGAAATTCAATCAATTTAAAAGAGATAATCTCCCAAAAACCACCAAGAATATTCGAGAAATCGGTATAGCGGAGGCCACAACAACCATCGTTCTAATCGGACCAGATACTTGGAAAAGCCAACAAGTAGACTGGGAAATTTCAACAACTATACAAAAAAACGCTAAACATGACCGTTGTGGTCTTATTGGAATTTTCTTACCCAACCATCCAGATTATGGTTTAGATAAATACGATCCGTACACAATACCTCCTCGCCTATATGATAATGTCAAAAAACGATATGCTAGGCTGTATGATTGGTCAGAGGATCTTAGCGCCATTCAAAAGTGGATAGAAAGAGCGGAAATGGATAAAGTCAAGTATTTCCCGAATAACGTCTATCCTCTTTACAAAAAAAACATGGCTATGGATCAATTATACTGGCCTCAATACTGAACCATGCAGTCAGGCGATATCTAGTATCAAGTTGAAAATACCGATATCATTTACTTGGCACAACACGAACAAGCTATTGCCTGACTTTTTCTAAATCTTTTTTTCAGACCCATTCCCCTCCAAAGCTCCCTAATCTCCTTCTATCATGAAAAATGATAAAAAACTACCTCTAAATGTTTATATTTTCTATTCAGGAAAAGGTGAACAATCAGGATTTACCCCTAGTACATTTGCTCAAGAGCTTTTCCATTGTTGGTTTAACAAGATAGAAGATTCATCTTCCTCGGGAATCGGAATACCGGTATACCCTATTTCGAATATAGACGCTGCCGAGGCTGTAATTGCTGAACTAAAAAAGGAGACCAAGGAAGAAGAAAATGCTAAATCTAGCCCATCGAAAAAAGCTTCCAAAAAGGATAGTAAAGGAGCAGAATACAATGTCTTTTTCTTATTAATAGACAAAACCATGATGGAGGAGGAGCGATGGAAAAATGCTGTAAAGAAACTTTATAGTAAGACTTTCGAGAACATCAAGAATCATATTACTCCAGTTGCGTTTCATCATGGAGCCTATGATTTTTGCGATGAGCTAGACGACTACCCTATTATTTGTCCGTATGATGGGATTAGGGACATTAAAACCGTGTACAAGCTCCAATGTACAGAAGTATTATGCCGTCTTCTTTATAAAGCTTCTAGTAAAAACCATAAAGCCCGACTAAGTATATTTCTAAGTCATCCACAAGGAAAAAGCAATCATAAAATCTTAGAAAACCTAAGAAAGACAATCTCCAATAGATATAATTTTGAAGCGTTTTTTGATTTGCAAGAAGTATTAGGAGGTAATACATTTACTTCTCAACTAGCAGAGAATAAGCGAGAAGCTATTTTGCTGGCTTTTCAAATGGACAATTATGCTGCTGAAGAATGGTGTCAAAAAGAATTTCTACTCGCCAAGGAATATAACTGTCCCATTGTCATCTACAATTGCCTAAATCTAGGTGAAAAAAGAAAATCGCCCTACATGGGCAATGTCCCTTGCATTCATATCTACCAGGATCGTGATAGTCACAAAAATAAAGAGCTAAAAGATAACATAAGTGACATGATCATATTCCATGCTCTTTTAGAAGCACTACGGTTCAAATATCAAGAGCTCTATAGCAAGTATATTTTAAGTCATTACAACTATTTGAAAGACAAAGTTAAGGTACTTAATAGACCTCCAGAACTTTTTACCTTACTGACGAATAGACCGGATAAACCTATTTTGTTATATCCTGATCCTCCTTTAGGGAATACAGAAATAAGTGTTTTACGCAGGCTCCCCAAACCACAACTTACATTTTTAACACCTAATCTTATTCCATTTTACGATGGTTCTAAATTTAAAAAATTCCTAGCAGGTAGTAGGATTTCCCTTTCTATATCTAAATCTACCAAAATCGAAGACTATGGATTAATCCAAACGCATTTACTCCTTGCTGCCAAGGAAATTACGAGATACTTATTTGCTGCTGGTGCAAAAATAGCTTATGGTGGCACCATCTTCCATGAGACCTCAAGTGAAGAAGAAAAATTGGAATATATAAAAACACTTATCAATCTTGCCCGAAGTGTTCGAGAGCAATTTGTAGATAAAAACATTCAAATCATCAACTATAAAACAGCCATTCCTAGTTTAAAACAGAAAGAGACGGAGAAAAAATGGACTGAGGCTTCTAATAAAAAAACAAAAGAACAGCCTCACGAAGAATATTTCTTAGATGAATTCAAAGAAGAAATTGTTCTTAAAACCATTACACTTTCGCCTCCCCCTATTCTTCAAAAACTGAGCCCTGAGAAAAAGCTGACCTACGCATTCCACTACTCCGAGAATCTCTCAAAAATGAGGTTTGAGATGGCCAGAGATTCGAATGCTCATATCATCTTAGGCGGCAACCTAGAAAAACCAGAGGGTCGTATTTCTGGTATCATCGAAGAAACCATCTATGCTTTAAAGGCTAAAAATCCAATCTTCCTTATTGGTGGTTTCGGTGGGGCTGCTCGTTACATCATTGAAAACTTAAAGAACAGCCCGTTAAAAAAATCGGTCGCCGAACCTATAGACAACGAAGAGCTAAACAAATATTACACTACCCAGGCCGACAAACTCTTGCACAGCAAGTTGGATTTACAACAAGCCCAAAAAATCCTCAATGAAACCACTATCAAAAAGCTAAACAACGGCCTCCGGAAGGAAGAAAATGAAACGTTATTCGAGTCTAAAAACATCTTTGAAATCATCCAGCTCATTCTAAAAGGACTTAGGAATAAGCTAGGAGACGAAAAGAATATTTACGGTTTATTGGAAGAATGGGGGTTAGAAAAAATCGTTCAAGACATCAATTTTCTAGATACTCCAGCACAATTTTCTACTGGTGATAAAAACGCCGCTTGGAAAATGCATACCGAATTGATTACCGGCATCGCTGCACTCAAATTAAAACAATTTGAAGGAGAAGAAAGTGCTTTGCTTCCTGATTTAAAAGCACTCTCTACCATCACCAAAGAGATCATTGTAACCGAAGGAGGAGATTGCCATCAATTTGCCGAAATCGCTACGGGTTTTTTAAGCAAAATTATCCGACCTTTCATTAGGAAGTGCGAGAGCATTGCTAAGGATGATTCTCCCAATAAAAACCTACCAACAGAGGTTTTAAATCGCTTAGAAAAACGGCTTCGCAACTACGCTAAGCTCATGAAAGAAATCGCTGATGTAAAGAACTAATCAAAGTTTATTTTCAAGGGAATTTCTACAAATGCAAAATCTTGCAGGGAACTCCCTTGCCTT
Source organism: Saprospiraceae bacterium (assembly GCA_020631545.1). Lineage (GTDB taxonomy): Bacteria > Bacteroidota > Bacteroidia > Chitinophagales > Saprospiraceae > JAHDHB01. The sequence continues at coordinate 10,561 of JAHDHB010000139.1, forward strand.
TACTAAATGTTTTCCAGATAATTACAGTCATTCCTCCTTAATAATTTCGGGGAATTGCTAAAACTTGTACTTCTTCAAAAAAACAATTTCCTATAGCTTTGCTTGCAATCACGAAAATTAGAATCTCTCAAAATGCATTGAAAGTAAAGTTAAAATTTAACACCCAAATAATTATTCACCACAATCAACCTACTAATTTTGTTATTTATGAAATTCACGACTAAAAAACTGATGCTCTTAAGGCATTGTCCAAACAAAATGACCTTATTTTTTCAAGCAATGGCTTTGGCGATATTGCTGACTAGCCTTTCTGCTTGCTCGACTTCTCGCACTGCACCCCAAGAAATGTCGGTGGACTCCAACATCCGAATCAGTGAACTCAAACGGGAAGATTACGAAGTATTGCCGGAAGTCAAAGGGACTTCGAAGAGTACGAAAGTCTTTTTCCTGTTCATTCCTTTTAGTGGTAAAAGTAAAGAAAAAATGAAACGCCAAGCTTACAATAGAGCCGTTGCCCAAGCAAGTGAATGTGATGGTATTATTCGGCCACGATATGAGGAGAAAAAAATCGTTATTCCACTTATCATTTTCAACATCGTTATCCGCCAAACTCATGCTTACGGCAAGGGATTTCGAATAAAAACAGACTAGTTGAATGACGAATGATCCGCGATAGCGCTATCGGGATAGGAATTACGAGTTGGACGTCAAGACGATTTTTGATGGGGGATGATTTGGACGTTTTTTTTCACCACATAAGAAATAGAAGAGCATATAAGATTTTACGCAAAAACTAACGACTAAAAAATCTTTTAAGATACTTCCGTTCAAAACATTCTCCATGTCCAACTACTCGCTATGTACTATTTTTTGATTCGACTAAAATGGCTTTTGCCCCTAGGGATTCTGATACTTCTTTTAGCTTTTTTCAATAGTTTAAAACCATCAAATTCAACTGCTAATCCAATAACGGTTATGTCCAAAAAATCATTAGACCAACATTTGACAGAGGCGCTTGCTTCTTACAGTATGAAACGACATAGCGACAAAAAAGCTCGCTTGAATCGTCGATATGATGAAATTAAGCAGGTGCTAGAAAAACACTATGGCGACAAGATTTACTCGCCCTATAAAAATGGTTCACTGGCTAAGGGAACAGATGTCAACCTGAAATTTGATTTGGACATGGTCATTCCTTATAAAAAAGGACATTTTTCAACCTTGAAACGAATGTTTGACGACTTGTACAAAGTGCTTCAATCCGCAGATTTAGAAGGGAAATACACCTTGCGGCAACAAACGGTTTCTATTGGTATTCAGTATCATTATGATGGTAAAAAGCTTTCTATGGACATCGTTCCAGGCATGGAAGTACGAACAGGAGACTATAAGGAAACAGGCGACCTCAATCTCTTCATCAATCATCCTGAAAAATGGAATGGGAAAAAACACATCAAAACGAACCCCAAGAAAATGATGGATCAAATCAAAAACAGTCATCCCGATGTGCGCAATAACATCCGTCTTTTGAAAGCATGGAAAAATGAACGGGACATTAGAATTCGCTCTTTTTTATTAGAATTGATGGTCGTAGAAGCATTCCAAAGGCACAAAAGCGAAAAAGGCTACTGGAATCAGCTAAAAATGACCTTAGAATTTATTCGGGATAACATCGAAACCATCAAACTTAAAGATCCCGGTAATGCAGGAAATATCGTCTCCGATTCCATGGAACCTCAAAAAAAGGAGGAATTAGCCAATCGCATCAAAAACTTGC
>JAHDHB010000140.1:0-11488 GCA_020631545.1 Saprospiraceae bacterium
TTATTGATGTTCATGCTATCACCCTTGTATTTTTGGGGACAAGTAGAAAACAAGGATTTAAAGGAAGCACTGCAAGAACAAGGAATTCCTGAAGGCGAGTTTCAGGAAGAATTGAAAGAGGCTGGCTTGACGGAGGAGGACGTTATTGAAGAAATCGAAAGTCAGATTGATGTGCCCGAAATTATTGATGGCGTTGAAGTCGAAGATGTAGAAGAGGAAATCGAAGAAGCCATAGAGGAAGAAGTGGAAGAAAAAGTCGAAGAAATCGTAGGCGAAAAGGATAAACCCGATATCATTGAACTGAATAATGACCAGCTTTATTCAGGTATTTATGGGCACCATATTTTTCGAAATAAAAGCCTAGGCCTTTTTGAGCCTACAGGAAAATTCAAGGCACCAAGTGATTATATTGTAGGAGAAGGTGATGAGTTTTCCATTTCTATATGGGGGGATGTCAATTATAGCAAAGCTTTGAAGGTAAACAAGGATGGTTATATTAGTGATCAATACTTACCTAGGATTTATTTGAAAGGTTTTACGTTAGAAAATGCTGAGAAGGCTATTCGAAGCAACCTGAGCAAATCCTACAACCTCCGAGGGTCTTTTATGGAGATTGAGTTAACTTACTCTCGTCCAATTACTATCGGTATATATGGCAACGTTTTTAATCCTGGCAGTTATAGCATCTCTGCTTTAAATACAGCACTCAATGCACTTATTGCAGCGGATGGCCCTAATGAAACTGGAAGCATTCGTAAAATCAAAGTGATGCGTTCTGGCGAAAAAGATAGAATTATTGATCTCTACAAGTACCTAGAGAATCCGAATACTGATGATAATATTTATTTGCTGGATAATGACGTACTCTATGTGCCTAAAGCGGATAAAATTGTGAGTCTAAAAGGAGAAGTTAAACAAGAGTCAAAGTTTGAATTGATTGAAAATGAAGGGCTTATGGATTTGATGGGCTTCGCGAAAGGGTTTAAAGCTAGCGCTTACAAAAACAATATTCAAGTAGAGCGTTACAAAGATGACAAACAGGTTTTAGTTGATGTAAACTATAATGATCTAGCTGCAAGGAATAAAGATTTTGCATTATTAGATGGAGATAATATCCGAGTTTTTAAGGTGCGTGATGCTTATGAAAATTTTGTAACGGTACAAGGAGCTGTAGAAGTTGGCGGGCGATTTGAGCTGGAAACAGGAATGAAGTTAACGGATGTTATTAATAAATCGGGTTTGCGAGAGGAGGCAAGGATGGATCAGGTCTATATCCTTCGTAAACAAAGCGATTTATCCAATCAATATATTACGGTAAACTTGGAAGAAGCGCTTATTGGAATTAATTCAAGCGAAAATATCTTATTACAACCAAAAGATAAAGTGATAGTGGCTTCAAAGGCTGAATTTATTGATTATTTTTCTGTGGCGGTTCGTGGTGAAGTTCGAAAACCTATTACCGTAGAATATGATGAGAAAATCAAAATCAGTGATTTATTGCACTTTGCTGGAGGAATTAAGGCTACTGCTTCGACTATAGGACTTATTAAAAGAAAAGAAGTAGATGGAAATACGAGCTATAAGAGAGTTGATCTAGAGGAAATTACTAATAATCCAGATTCTGAAGAAAATATTATTTTATCCCCTAAAGATGAATTAATTGTTTATCCAAAAGCAAAGTTTGTCGATAATGCTGGTGTCAACATCTATGGTGCAGTTAGAGAACCTGGCTCGTATCCATACAATGAACAAATGACCTTGAATGACCTTGTTTTTTTGGCAGGAGGTTTAAAGAAAGAAGCTCACAGTAGTCGAATCGAAATTTCGCGTTTGATTACAGAAGATGTTGAAGAGACTAAAGTTGTGGTAGCTACGGTTACTGTAGATAGAGGCAAAGTGTTGGAAGATGAAGGAACATTTGAATTAGCACCCTTTGACCAAATTTTTGTAAGGAATGCTCCTGGGTTTGAAATGCAGAAAAATGTTTATATTTCTGGGGAAGTAAAATATCCAGGTATTTATCCACTAACATCAAATAATGAACGTATCCTTAGCTTGATAGAACGTGCTGGTGGAATCCGAGAAACCGGCTTTGCTGAAGGAGCAACATTGGAACGACAGAAAGATGGGGTGGGCTATGTATTAGTAGAATTGGATGAAGCCTTGGAGGATCCCGACTCTAAGTATAATTACGTGCTAAAAGAAGGTGATCGCATTTTCATTCCTAAAGTAAAAGATCTAGTAACCCTTACTGGAGCTATCAATTACCCGAGTATTGGATCTTTGCAAAAAGTAAATGTTCCTTACCATAAAGGTAAAAGAGCACTATTTTATGTGAATCATTATGGGGCAGGCATTGACAGAAAAGTAGATAAAGGACGGAAGAAGTTTATTCGTGTAGTCTCTCCTAGTGGACGTGTGAAGAAAACCAATAAAGTGTTTTTCTTCAAAGTTTATCCAAAAGTAGATAAAGGTTCTCGTGTGGTAGTCGGTAGAAAAAAAGAGAAGGACGAACGTGCTAAAAGGGAAAGGAAAGAAGTAGATTGGGGAGCAGTATTATCTGCTACAATGGCTCAAGTAACAGCGGTTGTTACTTTGATTGTACTTATAAATGGATCGTTTAAATAACAAATGACGGGAAGTGGTGTATTGTTGTTTTTATTAATTTTTTTACTGCAATGGATAAAAAAAGCAGGCGGGTATGAATACGGAAAATTCAGCAATTAGGGAAGATGAAATTACCTTAGGGGAATTGATAAACCTTATAAAAGAGTATATCTTAACCGCTTTTCGCTATTGGTGGATACTTTTACTATTTGCTTTGCTTATAGGAGGATATAACTTTTATAAGAGCTATAATCAAGAAGAAATATATACCGCTACACTTACTTTTATGTTAAATAATGGTGAAGAAGGCGGGCGTTCTCCCTTAACAGGTTTGATGGGGCAAATTGGTCTCCCTGGCGGCATGGGAGGTAGTTCTAATTTTGCGAAGATGGCAGAATTGATGCGTTCTAGGAAAATCATTTTAAAATCGTTATTTGAGCGAGTTACGCTTGAATATAGAAATACACCTAAAGATGGAGGAGAAGTTCAGGTAGAAGAGGTGGATGATTTTTTGGCTAACCATTACATTGAATTCTTTGGAATGCGTGATCAGTGGATTGAAGATGAAAATGAAAGGATGATCGATTTCAGCTTCAAGCATCCAAATATTGATTCTTTTTCTAGAATCGAAAATTCCATTGCACTATCTATTTATAGGAGAATAATTTCATTTACAACTGACGGAGATTTAGAAGGTGCTCATTTGAGAGATAACTTTGCAGAATCCATTTCTGAAATTATACAACTTTCCTTTAAAAGTACTTCAGATCAGTATTCTTATGAATTTATTTATAAGCTTTTTGAAGTTTTAGGAAAGTATTATGTTGAAAAAACAGTTGTAAAGCAACAGGAGACTCTTGATTTGGTTCAAAGAAGAACGGATTCGCTTAGGCAGGCTTTGCTCAATAAAGAAAATCAATTAGCGAATTATAAGGATTCGAATAAAGGTGTATTTAAAGCTAAATCTTTAGTTCGTCAATCAGATATCACTAGAGATGTTTCCTTTCTTAGTTCACAATATTCTGCATCTGCAAGAAGTTTGGAGTCTGCTCGAATGTCTTTAGAGCTTAAAACGCCTCATATCATTCCCATAGATATGCCGGTTTATCCTGTTCCCAAGTACAAACCAAATTGGAAGGAAGAGACGTTTATTGGGATAGTTATCGGGGTAATTTTAGGTTTTCTATTGATTTTTGTATGGAAGTTTATTACTGATGCTTTAGAGGCGGATAGGCGGAGAACTAAATTAAGAGAAGGCGTAGCCTAGGATTAACGAGTGTCTAAAAAAATCAACCGTAGATTTCGATTCATCCAAATCTACGATTGATTTTAGAGTGGTTTTGCTACAATGCCTTATTCCTTTATCGCTTTTATACCAGGTAATTCCTTACCTTCTAGTAGTTCCAACATCGCACCTCCTCCAGTAGAAACAAAGCTTACCTTTTCGGCTAAGTCCAATTGGTTAATAGCGGCAACGGAGTCTCCTCCACCTACTAGCGAAAAGGTTCCTTGTTCCGTGCTTTTGGCTACGGCAAGTGCTACAGCCTTTGTTCCTTCTGCAAAAGCGGACATTTCAAAAACCCCCATTGGGCCATTCCAAAGAATCGTTTTAGAATGGTATACGACTTCCTCAAAAGTTTTCCGTGCTTTTGGCCCGATATCCAGCCCCATCCAATCTTTAGGAACGTCATTGCTATTGACTGTACGCTTATTGGCATCAGCAGCGAAGGCATCGGCTATGATGCTGTCTTCTGGAAGGTGAATCTTAGTACCCTTTTCCTTTGCTTTTTCCAACAAAGAAAGGGCTAATTCCAACTTATCTTCTTCTACCAAAGATTTTCCCGTTTCTCCTCCCAGAGCACGGATAAAGGTATAAGCCATACCACCACCAATGAGCAGATGATCAGCCTTATCTAACAACTGTTCAAGCAGTAAAATTTTATCCGAAACCTTAGCACCACCAATGATAGCCGTTAAAGGGCGAGTTGGATTGTTGAGTACTTTTGCGGAGTTTTCGAGCTCTTTTTGGATTAGAAATCCAAAGCTTTTAGCCTCCTTGCCAAAGAATTGAGCAACAGTTGTCGTTGAAGCATGAGCCCGATGAGCTGTACCAAAAGCATCATTGATATAAATGTCGGCAAGATTCGCCAATTGACGTGCAAAGGCTTCATCCCCATTCTTTTCTTCTACTTGGAAACGCGTGTTTTCTAGTAGTAAAATATCGCCATTCTGTAGCTCCGCTGCGGCACTACTAGCAGCTGTGCCCACAGTTTCTTCTACAAATTGAACAGCCTGTCCTAGTAGATCTGAAAGGTGAGAAGCGACAGGAAGCAAGGAGTATTTTTTGCGGTCTACGCTACCATCTGCCTTTAGTTTCTTCTGAGGCCGGCCTAGGTGAGACATAAGGATTACAGCTCCCCCATTATCAAGCACATACTTGATCGTTGGTATCGCTGCTCGGATTCGCGTGTCATCAGTCACCACTAAATCGTTGTTTAGCGGTACATTAAAATCTACGCGGATAAGGACTTTTTTATTAGTTACTTGAATATTCACGGGTGGTTAGTTGAGAATTAGGAATTAGGAATTACGAGTTTTGATGAGTTGTTTGACACTTCGCTTCTTAGAAGCTTGGTTTTTTCTCATCGTGAGACATTTTACGATAAATATTTGAGGATGTCAAGGGCAAGAGAATTAAGTAGTTAGACCTCCTCCGCCTGCTCCCGATAGCTATCGCGGATTGTCCTTTGTCAAAGTGTCCTTTCAAGCGATAGCGTCGAAAACAATTAGTAACTAAGCAGTGAACTCTTGCCAAAATTTGGCAAAACTTTGTAGATCGTTTTAACGAACCAAGGGGTTTCAACCCCTTGCTAAAGATCCTCGAAGGCTATCGCCTTCTCTAGCGAACACTTGACTCTTTTCCCTAGGCACGGACAGTCCTTCTACCCTCTACTCTCTACTCTCTACTCTCTACATGGTAGCGGCTTCGCCGCCTTAGGATCTAATAACGAAGAATGGAGAACGTATAAACGCTCTCCATTTTATAATTAAATTCCAAACGAAATTGGATTATTTGTAAGATTTAATATCACCGCTCTTGATGCCGTTAACATACTTGGCGAGCTCATCTTTCACGACAGGGGAGAGGATGAGGATACCAATAATGTTAGGGAAAACCATGGCAAAAACCATGGCATCAGAGAAATCGACTACAGCGCCTAAGCTAGCTGCCGCTCCGATGACAACAAACAAACAGAACAACACTTTATAGGTGTTCTCTGCTATTTTGCTTTTTCCGAAAAGATACATCCAAGATTGAAGACCGTAGTAAGACCAAGAAAGCATGGTCGAAAATGCAAATAAAATAACGGCAATAGTCAATACATAAGAGAAGTAAGGAATAGTAGAGTCGAAAGCAGTAGCCGTAAGAGCTACACCATTAAGACCCTCTGCATTTCCGTAAGTTAAAAAGCCGCCGTCAATATTTGTGACAATGATGACTAAGGCCGTCATGGTACAAATAACTACAGTATCCACAAACGGCTCTAGTAAGGCTACAATTCCTTCACTAGCAGGATGATCCGTACGAACTGCCGCGTGGGCAATGGCCGCAGAACCGACGCCCGCTTCATTGGAAAAAGCTGCTCTTCTAAATCCTTGGATTAAAACACCGACTACACCACCGACGATACTAGCACCACTAAACGCACCACCGAAAATCATACCGAAAGCAGCAGGTATTTTGCCTGCATTGGCTATCAAAATGATCAAGGCTGCTCCTACATAAATAGCTGCCATAAAAGGAACTATTTTTTCTGTTACAGAACCGATTCTCTTAATTCCTCCAATAATTACGATACCCACTAAAATGGCCATTACAACGCCAAAAAGAGTACCGATGAAGCTAGATTCTATCTGTAAGGCACTCTTAAACATTTCCGCTGCTTGGTTGGATTGAAACATATTACCTCCGCCAAAAGAACCTCCGATGCACATGAGGGCAAAGAAAGCAGCTAGAAATTTACCCATGCCCGCCATACCACGTTCGCCCAATCCTTTGCTTAGGTAGTACATAGGCCCACCATAAACGGTTCCATCTGGCCCTACTTCTCTATATTTTACCCCTAGCGTACATTCTACAAATTTTGTAGACATACCAAGCAAACCTGCTAGGATCATCCAGAAGGTAGCTCCTGGACCACCGATGGCAATAGCTATGGCTACACCGGCTATATTTCCTAATCCAACCGTAGCAGAAAGTGCAGCGGTAAGGGCTTGAAAGTGAGTGACCTCTCCTGCTATATTATCTGCTTGAATAGTGTCGATATTATCATCTAGAATCTCTTTCCCTCCTGCTGTTTTTGGTGTTTGTTTTGGAGGAGTATACTTGCCTCTTACGACATCTATCGCCAATTTGAATTTGGTAAAGTTGACAAACTTAAAGTATAAAGTAAAGTAGAGCGCACCACCGACTAAGATGATCAAAACGACAGGAATGGAAATTCCATCGCCAATTGGAATTGCGAAGAATACAATTTTTGCGATCAAGTCTGCTGCGGGTTTAAAAGCCTCATTTATTCGTTCATCCAATCCCTTTGCTGTAGCATCTTGTGCAAAAGCAGCGAAGGGCAATAGCAAGGTACTGAATAAAACACTTAGTATCTGTTTCATAAATCTTGTAAGATTAGTATTTGAATAGTTTTCAAAAGCAAGATGTAAGTTATTTACTTATTCCTGTTTTTCAAAATAAAGGAGGGGTTTTATGTTAATATCTTCATTATTTCGTGCGAAAGGGGAGCGTTTGAAGGGAGACGTCTTGTCTTGGGGGCTTATCGTTGCTAGTAGACTTGATGCCTCAAAACTCCTTTTCTTCTCAAAAATTCTATTTTTTAAGTGTATTTCACAGACATTATTGTCAAAAAATACACAAAATCGGGATAAAGTATTGCTTGGTTCAAAAGAATTCCATACCTTGGGAACAAGAAAACCGAAAGGGTTTATATAGTTTTCATGGAACTTTCAGAAATAAATGAAAATTTCATAAAAGACGTTACTTGAATTTAAATCGCAAAATCATGGAAAATGTACAGGTTGAGGGCAAGGTGCTTAAGGGCGCTGAGTTCTTAATTAAAGAAACTGACGCTCAAAACGTCTTCATCCCAGAAGAATTTAATGAGGAACAACTAATGGTTGCTGATGCGGCACGGGAGTTTATCACGCAAAGAGTTATTCCGAATACGGAGAAATTGGAAAAGCATGATATTCCGTTGCTTACTAAGTTGTTAGAAGAGTCTGGTGAGTATGGACTTTTAGCCACGGCTATTCCAGAAGAATATGAAGGTACACAACAGGATTTTTTGACCAATACCTTACTTACAGAAGCGAACTCCCTAGGTGGTTCCTTTGCTTTGACGATGGGGGCGCATACTGGAATTGGGACATTACCCATTCTTTACTTCGGAAATCCAGCGCAAAAAGCCAAGTATTTACCTAAACTAGCGACTGGAGAATTGAAAGCGGCTTATTGCTTGACCGAACCTGGTTCCGGGTCTGATGCTCTAGCAGCTAAGTCTAAGGCTGTTTTGTCGGAAGATGGAAAACATTATATTCTTAATGGGCAAAAAATGTGGATTACGAATGGTGGTCTAGCCGATGTTTTCTGTGTATTTGCTAAGATTGATGGCGAAAAATTTACGGGTTTCATCGTTGAAGCTGCCTATGAAGGCGTTACTAGAGGCGCGGAAGAGCGTAAGTTGGGCATCAAAGGATCTTCGACCTGTCAGATTTTCTTTGAAAATGTGAAAGTTCCTGTAGAAAATGTACTAGGAGAAATAGGAAGAGGGCACGTCATTGCCTTCAATATCTTAAATATTGGCCGTATCAAATTGGCGGCAGGTACGATTGGTGGAGCTAAGATTGCGGCTACTACTTCCATCAAATATGCGAATGAGCGTAAGCAATTTAAGCGTTCCATTGGTACTTTTGGTGCTATTCAGCATAAATTAGGCGAGCAGGCGATCCGCATTTATGCAGGAGAATCAGCTACTTACCGTTCTGCTGCGGACATCCAAGCTATGGAAGAAAAGTTGATGCATGAAGGCAAACCTTACAGCCAAGCCTTACTAGGAGCTGCGGAAGAATATGCCATAGAATGTGCTTTGTTGAAAGTCGTAGGTTCTGAGGCTTTGGATTATGTTGTTGATGAAGGCGTACAGATTTTTGGAGGTATGGGCTATTCTGAGGAAGCGCCTATGGCCAGAAACTACCGAGATGCTCGTATCAATCGCATTTTCGAAGGTACCAACGAAATCAATCGTATGTTGGTGATTGACATGCTGTTAAAGCGGGCAATGAAAGGGCAATTGGACATCATGTCTCCGGCTATGGCTGTTCAAAAAGAACTCATGACACCGCCTTCTTTTGGTGGTTCAGGTGATAGCGGTTTCCTAGCTGCTGAGAAAAAAGCGGTACAATCCATGAAAAAAGCGGTCTTGATGACCCTTGGAGCTACTGCGCAAAAACTAATGCAAAAGCTACAAGATGAGCAAGAAATTCTTATGTACCTTTCGGATATGATTGCCGAAGTCTATGTTGCCGAATCTACCATTTTGCGTACAGAGAAGCTCGTAGCTACTAGAGGCGAAGCCGCTTGTCAAGGACAAATCGATATGACCAGCGTCTTCGTGGCCGATGCTGTAGAGCGTTTGGGGCTGAATGGTAGAAATGCCATTCGTGCTTGGGCAGAAGGGGATGAGCGTCGCATGTTACTGATGGGCTTAAGAAGATTTACTAAGTTTGAAGGCGTTAATACCAAAAATGCCAGACGTCGCATCGCCCAACAACTGTTGGATGCCGATGAATACTGTTTTTGAGTGTGAGTTTGGGGTGTGCGAGTGCCCTTTATACTTTACTATAGAAAATTTGGTTATTAAGGAATAATTAAAGCCCGAAGTTTATCTAGACTTCGGGCTTTTCTGTTCGCGTGTACTTTCCAAGTCCTCGCTAACTCCCTTTCCCAAAATCCCGAGAGCTTGAACTTGAAGCAAAAAAAGAACGTCTTGCCCCCTTGCTAACTTCCTTTCCCCAAATCCGAACTCCTTGCCAAACAGAATAAGGTTTAGTCATCCAGCAAAAGCGCACCGAAGGTAAGCGCGAATGGCTGAGGGATAGAAGCGGTATGAGGTATGCTGTAGCTGCTAAGAAGCAGGGCGTACAGGTAGCTGACGTTTAGGAAGATGGCTGTACAACCATGCTGAATGCTGCTACAGCATGCCGAATTTTAGCGGAAAGCCCGACCACGAGTTTACGAAGTGGACTGCCCCAAACAATTTGTCATTTTCAATTCGTCGTTTTCAATAATTCTTCAAAAACATCCCCTTCCAATTCCATATCGTTCCATTGGTGCGCAGCTTTCAGATTGGTAATCGTAATGTCAAGCCCTGGTAGTTTATGAGAAGTGGCGACCATAGCGCCAGTAGGCAATTTTACCCAATCGTCCCAAGTCACCTCTAGTCCTTCGACGGGAATGATGGACACCCACATTTTATAGCTTTTGGGAAGCCCGTTTTCGTCGAGCAACCACAAGTACGAATCGCCAGGCGTCACACCACCAGAAGTATAGGAAACCATTAAGCCCTCTTGTCCATCGTCTTGTTTTACATAAGTCCGTTCGACGCCCTCGTCATAGCATTTAGTGAAGGCCAGAAGCCAAAAAGAATCATTGCAGAAATACTCCCAAGCCTTTTTTACTAGAGGGGCTGCTTCTGTGCCACTAATCAATTTTCCTGCTTTGAAGGCTTTACCTGTAATGGATTTGGTGTGTAAAAGTACCTCATTATCTTCCCATTTTACTTGTACGAAATGCCTTTTTCTATCCCAGAAATAATCGTGTACATCTTTGAATGTCCATTGAACATAATAAGTTGAATCCCATGCTTTTTTGTTGGTTGCTGCTAGCATTTTTTGTGCTAAGACTTCGGCTTTGGGATTTGCTTCTCCCGCTGGCTTGGATTCGGTTTTTGAATATACAAAAAGGAATAAACCTAATGCGCAGAGCAAAAGTAGAATGCCGATAATCAGTAATGCTTTTTTCATAGCTTGACGTGTTTTGTTTTCTCTCTAGATGCAAGAGTCCCAAAGGTAAAGCATTCTGGTAAGAATTACGAATTACGAATTACGAATGAGGAATTGTGAGTCGCCATTTTAACCTGTATAATCATGTATGGCTTTCATTATATGGCTTTTAGTTTTCTTATTTCTTCCTGAGATAAGCCAGTAATAGATGCAATGGTCTCAAAGTTATAGCCTTGTTTGAGCATATTTATTGCAATGCTATTGGCGATCTCTGCTTTTTCTTTCTTCACAAGGTTTTCTATGGCTGCTTGTTTTTTTTGTTCCATTTCTGCTTTAACGTTTTCTATGGCGGCTTGCTTTTCTAGTTCCAATTCTGCTCTAAGCTTATTTAAAGCCTCTTGTTTTTCTTCCTCAATTTTATTTTCAATGGCTACACACCTTACAATATCTCTTTCATAATGCATACGTTCATCAGGCGACAAGGCCGCAAGATTTAGATAATTGATAGCCTTTTGGAGCCAACCTTCTTCCCCAAATTGAGGCATGGTGATATTCTCTGCTGTTTTGTGTGAAGCATTCATCGTATAGATTAATTTACCTGTTTTGCAACTTTTTAATCTCTTCTATGGTTAAGCTAGTAATAGATGCAATAGCTTCAGTGCTAAAGCCTTGCTTAATCATATTTATTGCAATGCTATTAGCAGTCTCCTGTTTTTCTTTCTTCACAGTTTCTTCCTTTTCTAGTTCCATTTTTGCTCTAAGCTTATTTAAAGCCTCTTGTTTTTCTTCCTCAATTTTATTTTCAATG
>JAHDHB010000140.1:11588-12303 GCA_020631545.1 Saprospiraceae bacterium
GCTACACTCCTTACAATATCTCTTTCATAATGCATACGTTCCTCAGGCGACATGGCCGCTAGGTTTAGAAAATTGATAGCCTTTTGGAGCCAGCCTTCTCCCCAAAATGGAGGCATGGTCATATTCTCTGCTGATTTGTGTAAATTTTTCATCGTATAGATCCGTTTATCAAGGTCAGTTACAATATCTTCTGGCTTCTTGTTAAATTTACGAAGTTCTACAATAATATACACGATTTTGTCACTCATTTTTTCATCGTGCTGATTCCTTAGGGTTCCATAATGATAATAATGTTCACTATCGAATATATTATCACTAGATTCAATTGATGATACGCCTAAAAAAGTAGTGTTTTTCGATAAAACAATTCTTAAGTACTAACCTCTAACTAGATTCTTGGGTATAAACTTCTACATTTTTTACATAAAATGAAATATGGCATTATCATTTTGGCGATTTTTAACCATATAAGACTCATAAGAAGATATAAGCATAACGTGAGGTACTAGACGGAAAGACTTAGTAAGGAGGTCTGTGGCCTTGTCAAAACATATAAGTTAAATGTTTTTTCTTGGTTCTGGCTTTGCCAACTTACGCTTTCCGTTGCGGATTCAAGAGGTAGGTAACGATTAAATCCAAGGAGCCTACAAAATGAGAGATGAACAGCGCAATGCCTAGGGAGATAGAGCCAAAACTGCCAGAAAAAGGGCTGATT